>CAZOIB010000086.1:0-3486 GCA_964579785.1 uncultured Lysobacter sp.
GGGGCGCCTGCACCACGCCTACCTCTTCACCGGCACCCGCGGCGTGGGCAAGACCACGCTCGCGCGCATTCTCGCCAAGTCCATCAACTGCGAGACGGGGGTCTCCTCGCGGCCCTGCGGCAAATGCCGCGCCTGCACCGACATCGACTCGGGCCGCTTCGTGGACATGCTCGAGGTCGACGCCGCCACCAACACCAAGGTGGACGAGATGCGGGAGCTCCTCGACACCGCGCAGTACATGCCGGTGTCGGGCCGCTACAAGGTCTACATCATCGACGAGGTGCACATGCTTTCCCGGCATGCGTTCAACTCGATGCTGAAGACCCTCGAGGAGCCGCCGGAGCACGTGAAGTTCATCCTGGCCACGACGGATCCGCAGCGCTTGCCGGTGACCGTGCTGTCACGGTGCCTGCAGTTCAACCTGAAGCCGCTGGCGCCGCAGGCGCTGGCCGGGCACCTCAAGCGGGTCCTGGAGGCGGAAGGCATTCCCTTCGAGGAGCCGGCACTGCTGCTGCTCGCGCGCGCCGCGGCAGGCAGCGTGCGCGACAGCCTGAGCCTCACCGACCAGGCGATCGCCTTCGGTTCCGGCACGGTGAAGGCGAAGCAGGTTTCCGACATGCTGGGCGCCGTCGGCGGCGACCTCGTGTGGCCTCTCATCGAGGCAATCGCCGCGGCGGACGGGGCCGGCGCTCTCGCGGAGGCCGACCGCATCTGCGAGCGTGGCCTCTCGTGCGACCAGGCGCTGCAGGACATCGCGGCGTTCCTGCACCGCATCGCGCTGGCCCAGCATGGGGCGCAGGCGGCGCCCGACGATCCGGATGCTGCGCGCGTCGCGGCGCTGGCCGCGCGCCTCGATGCGGGCCGCGTCCAGGTCATGTACCAGGTTGCCGTGCTCGGCAGGCGCGACCTGCCGCTGGCGCCGGACGAGATTGCCGGCTTCGGCATGGCCGTGATGCGCATGCTTTCGTTCGGTCTCGCGTCCGCGGGAGAGCCGGTCGCAGCGCGCGGGGCTGGCACGCCTGTCGCGACCGGTGGCAACGCGCGCCCGGCACCTGTCGCCGCGGAACAGCCCGTGGCAACGCCCCGGTCCGGAACCGCAGCGGCAGGGTTCGACGGCGATTGGGGCGCTTTCGTCGAGCGCCAGAATCTCAGCGGCATGGCGGGACTCCTGGCGCGCTACGGGGAACTGGAATCGTTCCAGAACAACCACCTCCAGCTGGTGCTCGCGGAAGCGCACCGCATGTATGCCGAGAAGGCTTACCAGGACAAGCTCAAGGCGGCGCTGGCGCCGCAGTTCGGCACCGGCTTCCGGCTCTCGGTGCGGGTTGGGGAGACCAGGGGACGCAGCGTCGCGGCCGTGCGCGGCGTGGAGGCGCAAAAGCGCATCGACTCGGCCGCCGCCGCGATCGAGGGTGATCCGTTCGTGCGCGACCTCGTGGAAGGCATGGGCGCGCAGGTCGTCGCGTCGACCATCCGGCCTGCCGGCGAGAACGATTCCGAAGCAACCCAGGACAGGAGAGGAAAGTCATGATGAAGGGCGGGCTGGGCGCGCTGATGAAGCAGGCGCAGCAGATGCAGGAGAACATGCGCAAGGTCCAGGAGAGCCTCGAGGCGATCGAGGTCGAGGGGCAGTCCGGCGCGGGTCTCGTGAAGGTCGTGATGACCTGCAAGCACGCGGTGAAGCGCGTGACCATCGACCCGAGCCTCCTCGGCGAGGACAAGGACATGCTCGAGGATCTCGTGGCGGCGGCTTTCAACGATGCCGCGCGCAAGGCCGAGGCGACCAGCCAGGAAAAGATGGCCGGATTCACGTCCGGTCTCAACCTGCCGCCGGGAATGAAGCTCCCGTTCTGAACGGAGCCGCGCGATGCAGACCCCCGATTCGCTGGACGAACTGATCCAGGCCCTGCGCTGCCTGCCGGGAGTGGGGCCGAAGTCCGCCACGCGGATGGCCTACCACCTGCTGCAGCGCGACCACGCGGGGGCGGGCCGCCTGTCGGCGGCGCTGGGCGAGTCCTTGCGCAGGATCCGCCACTGCGCGCGCTGCAACACATTCACCGAGGCCGAACTGTGCGGGTTGTGCTCCTCGCCGCGGCGCGACGGCTCGCTCCTTTGCGTGGTGGAAACGCCGGCGGACCTGCTCATGATGGAGCAGACGCAGAGCTACGGCGGCCTGTACTTCGTCCTGATGGGCCGCCTGTCGCCGCTCGACGGCATCGGCCCGCACGAGATCCACCTCGACCGCCTGCTCAAGCGCGCCATGGACGGCGTGGTGCGGGAGGTCATCCTCGCGACCAACTTCACCGTGGAAGGCGAGGCGACGGCTCACTACACGGCGGAAATGCTCGCCGGCAAGGGTCTCGTCGTTTCACGCATCGCGCGCGGCCTGCCGGTCGGCGGCGAGATCGAGCATGTCGACGCGGGCACCCTCGCGCAGGCGCTGATCGAGAGGCGTCCGGCCTAGCCCTGCGGTGTTTCGGTCGCCGGCCCCTCGGACCGGAACGGACGGATGAAGCGCCGGCGCACGAACTGCGCGAAGACGGCGATGAACCAGGCGGCGAAGGCGAGGAAGACCGCCAGCGCGGCGAGGAATACGGCCGGGTAGTACAGCGCGACCCAGATCCCCCCCAGCACCATCGCGTCCTCGGTGAAGGACGCGACCCAGTTCGACAGCGGCTCGGGCGAGGTGTTGATCGCCGCGCGGCCGCCCGCCTTGGCGAAGTGCGTGCCGGCCGTGATCGTCCCACCCAGCAGGCCGGCCGCGAGGGTAATGGCGGTCAAGTCGTCGCCCGCGACCCCGGCCGCAAGCAGGGCGCCGGCGGGAATGCGGATGAACGTGTGCAGGCTGTCCCAGGCGCTGTCGATCCCCGGCACCTTGTCGGCGAGGAATTCGACCACCAGGAGCAGGCCTGCCGCCGCGATGACGTAGGTGTGGGAAAGGATCGCCAGCCCGGCCGGGAGATCGAGGTAGCCCAGTCGCGCCGCGACCCCGAGCACGAAGACCACGAGATAGAGCCGCAGGCCGCTCGCCCAGGCGACGAGGGATCCGAGGGCGATGGCTTGCAGGAGCGTCCAGTCGTTAGGGGTCATCTCCCAGGTCCTTGATTTCACGGGAAGACCGCATGTCCCCCGCGTTCCGGCCATGACTTCTGTTGACGCAAGTTCGTGCAAGATGCCATAATTTCACCTCTCGGCGCTCGGTTCATGTTGAACCGGCTGTCGGATCGGGCGCGGGGTGGAGCAGTCTGGCAGCTCGTCGGGCTCATAACCCGAAGGTCGCAGGTTCAAATCCTGCCCCCGCAACCAAAATCCCTGCAGGCATCTTGCTCGGCAAGGGACGCTCGTCGCTCTTTAACAAGTTACAGCCGATAGATGGTGGGTGCTGTGGGTGCGCACCGGGAGTTCATTGCCTTCACGGGTGGTGGGCGACTGGAAATGTTGCATCTTGCAGTGCTCACTTTGGAATCCATGTGATTTCTTTGTGAG
>CAZOIB010000087.1:0-9341 GCA_964579785.1 uncultured Lysobacter sp.
CGAAGAGGAACTCCGCGAGCCTCGCCCCTGCCTCGTCCTCGAGGAATGTCCGCTCGCCCTTGGGCGTGATCTCGATCCGCGCGCGCGCTGCCGCGGGAAAGCCCCGCGGCTTCTCGAGCAGGCCGTTGACGGGAGCGGCACCCTGCTGCACGCGGGAGACCACGTAGTCGACGACCCGTTCAGGATGGAAATGGGGCTGCAATTCCGGAAACATCGACTGGAACAGGGCCTCGGCCTTCCCGGCGGCGGCTATCCCGGCAAGGTGAGCGCGGCGATCGCGGAAGAGACCGACGATCGGGCGAACGACCAGCAGGAGAACCATGACAACCGCGAACAGCACGAAGCCGAGATTGCCTTCCATGAGCCCTCCCCCGTTCCAGCGCCGCCTGGCAGCGTGAAGCCGCGCAGCCGGATCGGCCGGCGCCGCACTCAGAGCCGTTCGGTCAGCCAGCCTTCGACGCTCTTCAGCGCTTCTCCCAGCGCGGCCGGGTTCGTCCCTCCCGCCTGCGCCATGTCCGGCCGCCCGCCGCCCTTGCCGCCGACCTGCTGCGCCACGAAATTGACCAGTTCGCCGGCCTTCACCCTGGACGTCAGGTCCTTGGTGACGCCGGCAATGAGCGACACCTTGCCGTCGGCGACGGTGGCGAGAAGCGCCACGCCGCTGCCCAGCTTTTCCTTCACGCGGTCCAGCGACTCGCGCAGCATGCCGGCGTCGGCCCCGTCGAGAACGACGGCAATCGCCTTCACGCCTTTGATGGTGCGCATGCCCACCGCAAGCACGTCGTCCAGCTTGCCCTTGGCGAGTTCGGCCTTGAGCCTCGCCAGTTCCTTCTCGAGCGCCTTCACGTTTTCGACGACCTGCGCGATCCGGGCGTCGATCTCCTGCGGCTGCGCCTTGAGGGCCTCGGCCGCGCGCGCCAGGCGCTCGCGATCGGCCTGCGCCTGCAGGAGCGCCACGGATCCGGCAATCGCCTCGACCCGGCGGATGCCCGCCGCCACGCCGCCTTCCGACACGATGCGGAAGTAGCCGATGTCGCCGGAGCGGGCGACGTGCGTGCCGCCGCACAGCTCGCGGGAGGTGCCGATGTCGAGCACGCGCACCTCGTCGCCGTACTTCTCGCCGAAGAGCATCATCGCGCCGACCTTCTGCGCCTCCTCGAGCGGCATCACGCGCGCCTGCGTGGCCGCGTTGGCGAGGACTTCCGCATTGACGATCTCCTCGACGCGGCGGATCTCGGCCGCCGTCAGGGGCGCGTTGTGGCTGAAGTCGAAGCGCGTCTTGTCCTCGTCGACGAGCGAGCCCTTCTGCTGCACGTGGGATCCCAGCACCTCGCGCAGCGCCTTGTGCATGAGGTGGGTGGCGGAATGGTGGCGCATGGTGCGGGTACGCCGGTCGAGGTCGACCTGTGCCGCGACCGTGTCGCCGACCGCGATCTCGCCCGTCGTCACCGTGCCGTAATGGCCGAACACCTCGGGCCGGATCTTCTGCGTGTCCTCCACCGCGAAGAGCGTGAGGCAGACGCCGCCCTTGCTCAGTTCGCCGCGGTCGCCCACCTGCCCGCCGGACTCCGCGTAGAAAGGCGTGCGGTCGAGAACCACCACGCCCGTTTCACCTGCCGCGAGGCTCTGCACGGGGCTGCCTTCGCGGTAGAGCGCGACGACGCGGCCCTCCTCGGAAAGCGTGTCGTAGCCGCGGAATGCCGTCCTGGCGCCGCTGTACTCGAGCTGCGCGCCGGCCTTGAACTTGCTCGCGGCGCGCGAGCGCTCCTGCTGCGTGGTCATGGCCGCCTCGAAGGCCTGCATGTCCACGGTGAAGCCGCGCTCGCGACCGATGTCGGACGTGAGATCCACTGGGAATCCGTAGGTGTCGTAGAGCTTGAAGGCGGTGTCGCCGTCGAGCTGCGTGCGCCCCCCGGCGAGCGCGGTATCCAGGATCGCCATGCCGTTCTCCAGCGTCTCGCCGAAGCGCTCCTCTTCCTGCCGCAGCGTGGCCGTCACGCGTCCTTCGGACTCGCGCAGCTCCGGATAGGCGTCGCCCATTTCCGCGGCGAGGTCGGCCACGAGCCGGTAGAAGAAGGGCTGCTTGCAGCCCAGCTTGTAGCCGTGGCGCATCGCGCGGCGGGCGATGCGGCGCAGCACGTAGCCCCTGCCCTCGTTGCCGGGAATGACGCCGTCGCAGATGAGGAAGGCGCAGGCGCGGATGTGGTCTGCGATGACGCGCAGCGATGGCAAGTCCAGGTCCCGGTGGCCCGTCTCGCGCGCCGCCGCCTTGACCAGGTTCTGGAAGAGGTCGATCTCATAGTTGGAGTGGACGTGCTGCAGCACCGCGGTCAGCCGCTCCAGTCCCATGCCCGTATCGACCGAGGGCTTCGGCAGCGGATGCATGGTGCCGGAGTCGTCGCGGTTGAACTGCATGAACACGAGGTTCCAGATCTCGATGTAGCGGTCGCCGTCCGCCTCCGGGGAGCCCGGAGGACCGCCGGCGATGCCGGGCCCGTGGTCGTAGAAGATTTCCGAGCACGGTCCGCAGGGGCCGGTGTCGGCCATCTGCCAGAAGTTGTCGCTCTCGAATTTCCGGCCGCCGGGCTTGTCGCCGATGCGCACGCAGCGCTCCGCCGGAACGCCGACCTCCTTCGTCCAGATGGCGTAGGCCTCGTCATCCGTCTCGTAGACCGTGGTCCAGAGTTTTTCCTTCGGGATGCCGTAAACCTGCGTGACGAGCTCCCACGCGTAGTGGATCGCCTCGCGCTTGAAATAGTCGCCGAAGCTGAAGTTGCCCAGCATCTCGAAGAACGTGTGATGGCGCGCGGTGTAGCCCACGTTCTCGAGATCGTTGTGCTTGCCGCCGGCACGCACGCAACGCTGCGAGGTCACCGCGCGGTTGTAGGCGCGCTTCTCGGTGCCGAGGAAGACCTCCTTGAACTGCACCATCCCCGCGTTGGTGAAGAGGAGAGTCGGATCGTTCCCCGGCACCAGCGGGCTGGAAGCCACCGGCTGGTGCCCCTGGGAAGCAAAGAAGTCGATGAATTTCTTGCGGATTTCGCTGGTTTTCATGGGAGACGCCAAAGCTGCGGGCGAAACCGCAAGGATACCAAATGCGAAACCCGGACGAGCCGGGTCTGCCGCCACCAAGCGGCCATTGCTGCAGGTGACGCTTCCCCCGATGGCTCGCATACGCGACTGGCGCGCGCAATGCGGCGATACGTGTTAGTCTGCGCCTGCAGGATCGTCAAGCAGCGAATTCAAGCAGTCCTCCATCGCCGTAATACGGCGTCCGATGTGGCAGTCAATTCCCCTCTTGATCATCATGCCCGCAACGGGGCTCGGTTTTGTCTCGGATACCGATTGGGAAGGAAATGCACATGGCTACAGGCACCGTGAAATGGTTCAACGACTCCAAGGGCTTCGGCTTCATCACCCCTGACGACGGCGGCAAGGATCTCTTTGCCCACCACACCTCGATCCAGATGGACGGCTACAAGTCCCTCAAGGAAGCGCAGAAGGTGGAATTCGAAGTGCAGTCCGGCCCCAAGGGCCCCTGCGCGGCGAACATTCGCGCGATCTAGTTCAGGGATACACCACGGGGCACAACCGCGGAATCGCTGCAGAGAAAAGCCCGGGCAACCGGGCTTTTTTTCGTCCACCTGCGGAAGTCGCTTTGGCTGGAATGCGGAGTTCCCTGCGCGCTTTCGCATGGACGGCCACGGGCGTCGGAACGATTATCATGCGTCTACCATGCATGGACTACGCCATGAAAGCGCCGCCCATCCCGCCCGCACAGGCTCCGAAATCCGGTGGCGCATGAAGAGTCCGGCGCGGTGATGGGGCGCTTTTCCGTCCTCTTCGTCGTGATCCTGGTTGCGCTCTTCGCGGCCGAGCTGACGCCGCCCGCGCAGAACGCATTCGTCCTCCCTTGGACCGAGGCGTTGGCGCGCATCAGCGCCGGACTGATTACCCTGTTCGATGGGCGCGTCGCGGCTTCCGGCAAGCTGCTGCAGAACACCGTCAACGGCTTCAGCGTCTCCATCGAGGCCGGGTGCAACGGCATCGAGGCGGCCATCATCCTCATCGCGGCCATGCTCGCCTTTCCCGCGCCGTGGAAGCATCGCGTGATCGGCATCCTGGCCGGCCTCATCGCGGTGCAGGCGCTCAACATCGTGCGCGTGGTGAGCCTCTTCTATCTCGGCCAATGGAGCATGTTGGCCTTCGAGTGGGCGCACCTCTACCTCTGGCAGGCGCTGATCATGCTCGACGTGCTGATCGTCTGGCTGGTCTGGATCCGCATGTTGCCGTCGCCGTCCGCCGGGGACTCGCCCGTGCCGGCCGCCAATGCCGCCGCTGCGCAACGGGTGACGGCATCGTGAACGCGCCCAACTCCACGCTCGGGGCCTTCGTCCTGCGCACCTTCCTCTGGTTGCCGGCCTGCCTGGTGGCCTGGCACCTTGCGGCCACCCTTCACGCTGCGGTCGCCGGCAGGGTAGCGGTCCTCCTCCTGCACGTGCTGCACCCGGGACTCGTCTCCTCACTGGAGCAGCCGGGGCCAGACCTGGCGTTCGTCACGTCCCTGCAGACATACCCGGCCCCCGGACAGATCGGCGTGCTGGCACCGGAAGTGAACCCGCTGCTCTATACCTACGGACTGGCTTTCTTCCTGGCGCTGATGCTGGCCGCGCGCGCCAGGTGGTGGACGATTCCCGCGGGGATCGCGCTGCTCCTGCCATTCCAGGGCTGGGGCATCGCGTTCGACTTCCTGGCGCAGATCGGCATCAAGCTCGGCCCCGCCGTAGCGGCACAGGCGGGCCTGGGCGGCTGGCGCGTGGAAGTCATCGCCATCGGTTACCAGATCGGCACGCTGATCCTGCCCTGCCTCGTGCCGGTGCTCCTGTGGGCCGTCTTGAACCGGCCATTCATTTCCGGACTCCTGCGCTCCCCGGCAGCCGTGCCCCGGGCCGATCCGACCTAGTACTTGCCCCACAAGTTTCCACGGATCGACACACTGGAACTTTTCCGCCCTCAACGCACCTCAGCGGCACTTGAAGTGCGGATTCTCGATGAGGCCGAAGCGGTTGCCGAAGGGATCGCGAACGGCTGCCACCTTGATGCCTTCGCCGACTTCCGTGACCGGCTCGCGTTGTGCGGCGCCCAGGGCAAGCAGGCGATCCATTTCGGCCACGATGTCGTCGACTCCCCACAACGGCTGCGCACCCAGGTCGCCGGGCGTCGCGTCGGGAACCAGCCCCAGTTCGAAGCCGCCGACCGCGAAGCCGACGTAGAACGGCTGGTCGAAGTACGGCTCGCAGCCGAGGACCCGCGCATACCAGGTCTTGCCGGCGGCGAGGTCAGGCGCGGGATAAAGCGCAGTGCGCAGGCCGAGAATCATTCACACCTCCCGTAGCAGGAACACTCAGCAACGCGAATCGACGCGGCGCAGGAATTCCATGATGGACCCCAGCGAAAATCCCCGTCCCTGGAGGAAGCGGACCTGACGAGCCTTCTCCGCGGCATCGGCGGGAACGCGCCCGAACCGCGAGCGCCAGGACGCTTCGAGGGACACGGACTCCCCTTCCCTGGCGAGCGCCATGGCCTGCGCAATATCCGCCTCTCCGATGCCCTTCTCGCGCAGGTGGTGCGCTACCTTGAGCGGTCCGAAACGGCGCGACTTGGCGCGCAACGTCTGCTCGATGAAGCGCTCCTCCGAAAGCCATCCGCGCTGCGTGAAATCGTCGAGGAGGGTTTCGAGATCGAAGCCTTCCTCGACGTGGCCGGCAAGCTTGCGGCGCAATTCGGCGCGCGAGTGTTCCCGTCGTGCGAGAAGCCGGAGCGCCCGCGCACGGATGTCCGTTGCCGGTGCAGCCCCCGAAAGATCACGCCCCATGGGCGGAGCCAATGCGCGTGCGAGTCGTGCCGGACCGCTCAGTCAGCCTCGGCCGCGTCCGCTGCGTCGTGGGCGAGCGGCATGCCGCCGGCGATGCCGACGGCTTCGCGGATCCTCTTCTCGATCTCGTCGGACATCGCGGGGTTCTCGCGCAGGAATTCGCGCGTGTTGTCCTTGCCCTGGCCGATCTTCTCGCCCTTGTAGGCGTACCAGGCGCCGCTCTTCTCGATGATGCGGTGCTGCACGCCCAGCTCGATGATCTCGCCGTGGCGCGAGATGCCCTCGTTGTAGAGGATGTCGAAATCCGCGACCTTGAACGGGGGCGCGACCTTGTTCTTCACCACCTTCACGCGCGTCTCGTTGCCGATGACCTCCTCGCCGCGCTTGATCGAGCCGATGCGGCGGATGTCCATGCGCACGGAGGCGTAGAACTTGAGCGCGTTGCCCCCGGTGGTCGTCTCGGGATTGCCGAACATGACGCCGATCTTCATGCGGATCTGGTTGATGAAGATGACGAGCGTGTTGGAGCGCTTGATGTTGGCGGTGAGCTTCCGGAGCGCCTGGCTCATGAGGCGCGCCTGCAGGCCCATCTGCGGCTCGCCCATCTCGCCCTCGATCTCGGCCTTGGGCGTCAGCGCCGCGACCGAGTCGACCACCACGCAGTCGACGGAGGCCGAGCGCACCAGCATGTCCGCGATCTCGAGCGCCTGCTCGCCGTTGTCGGGCTGCGACAGCAGGAGTTCCGAGGTGTCGACGCCAAGTCTCTGCGCGTATTGCGGATCGAGCGCGTGCTCCGCGTCGATGAAGGCGGCCGTGCCGCCGAGCTTCTGGATGTTGGCGATGACCTGCAGCGTGAGGGTGGTCTTGCCCGAGGACTCCGGGCCGTAGATCTCGACGACGCGGCCGCGCGGCAGGCCGCCGACGCCGAGGGCGAGATCGAGGCCGAGGGAGCCGGTGGAGACCACCTCGATGCCCTTCTCGACGTCCTTGTCGCCCATGCGCATGATCGCGCCCTTGCCGAACTGGCGTTCGATCTGGGTGAGCGCGGCCTGCAGGGCCTTCGCCTTGTTTTCGTCCATCTTGGGGGTTTCGGCAGCGCTGGTGGAGATGACTTTGAGCATTGGAATTATCCCATATCAGTGAGGTTGAACTTTCCGCCCAGGCCTAGCGCGTTCTGCGCACCAGGCCCGCCATCACACCGAAAATCTCCAGGCGCCCACGGGGGCGAATGACCGGGAAGGCTTTGTTCGCGGGCTTCAGGACGAAACCGCCTTTTTCTCGGTCCAGGTACTTCACGGTGAATTCGTTGTCCACGATCGCGACGACGATCTCGCCGACGTTCGCGTTGGGTTGCTGCTCGACGACGATCAGGTCGCCGTCGTGGATGCCGGCGTCGATCATCGACTCGCCCTTGACGCGCACCAGGCTCGTCTTCGACGGCACGCGGATGAGGTAGTCGTCGATGGTGACGAGGTCGTAGCCGTCGGCCAGTGCCGGGTTGGGCAGGCCTGCCTGCACCGTGTCGTGCGCGAGACGCCGCTCGAAGAACCGGGCGCCGGGCTTCAACTGCCGGTCAGGAGTCCAGTCCAGGTAGCCCGCTTCCTCGAAACGGCGCACGCACTCGGCCACCCACGACTTGGCGGAGATCCCCCACAGGGTGGCGAGCACCGAGTAGGAAGGGATCACCTTGTGCTCCGCGTAGTAGTCCTGGAGCTTCTCCAGGTACGCCGGGTCGAGGGGTTGCTGGTGCTTCAACGCCATGGGTGGCCTGACGGTGGACAGAACGATTGTTCGGTAAGCTACAGAACGATCGTTCTGATGTCAAGCCTGAAAGGTGGCGCCCCCTTCAGTTGGCGCCGGCCAGCTCCACCAGCCCCTTGAGGGCTTCCCGTACCGCCTGCTGCCGGATCGCCGCCCGGTCGCCGCCGAAGACCTCGAACTTCGTCCGCACTTCCCCGTCCAGGGAGGCCCAGGCGAACCAGACGAGGCCCACGGGCTTTGCCGCCGTCCCGCCGCCGGGCCCGGCCACGCCGGTCACCGCGACGGCGAGATCGGCGCTGCTCTGGTGCAACGCGCCGACGGCCATCTCCCGCGCCACGGCCTCCGACACCGCGCCATGCGACCCGATCGTCTCCTGCCTCACCCCGAGGAGGTCGACCTTGGCGTCGTAAGAGTAGGTGACGAAGCCCCGGTCGAACCATGCCGAGCTGCCGGCCGTGCGCGTGATGGCCTCCCCCACTCCGCCGCCGGTGCAGGACTCGGCCGTCGCGAGCGTGACCTTCGCCGCCACGCAGGCCTCACCCAGTTGCCGGGACAGCTCGTCGATGTCGTTCACGCCGTTTCTCCCGGGCGCCCGCGGTACCAGTAACGGTAGACGGGCGCGAAGCCGAAATTCCTGTACAGCGCGATTGCCGGCGCGTTGCCCTCGTCCACCTGCAGGTAGGACTGGCGCGCGCCCTGCTCCCAGCCCCAGCGCAGCAGGGCCGCCACGATGGTACGCGCGTGGCCGCGCCGGCGCTCGCCTTCCCGCGTCACCACGTCGAAGAGCCCCACGTGGCCGTCCTCGAGGATGGCGAGCCCCGTGGCCAGCGGCGTTCCCGACTCCAGCACCGCCACGGCGCAGCGGGCCAGCGGCAGCGCGGCCAGGCGCGCGAGGTGGGCGCTGCGGTGCGCGATGGGCGATCCGCGCAGCTCTCCGACCATGTCGAACCACTCCTCGAGGCGCGGGGTCGCGACCTCGGCGCCGGCGAGCCGCGCGGGATCGATGGCGGCGGCCTGCACCTCGGTCGGGCTGAAGGACTCGTAGCCGAGCCCGGCGAGCAGGCCGTCGAGCCCGGGCGGATCGGTGTGCACCGACAGCCGGAAAATGGCGGGCAACCCGCGTTCGCCGTAGACGCGCTCGCAGTGCTCGACCTTTTCGGCAATGGGAAGTCGCGATGGGTAGATGGCGTTGATGGAGCGCGCGCGCTTGGCCTTGCCCGGCGAGAAGCGCAGGAGCCACCCGTCGTAGAGCAACTGCCCCGGGGGAGCCGACGAATTGAGGGAGAGCTCCTCGAGGCGCCGCGCGTCGCCGGTCACACGCCGAGCCGCTTGCCGGTGGCGGTGTCGAAGAAGTAGGCCTTGCCGGGGAGGATCGAGACTTCGATCGCGGTGGCCGCCTGCGGCGTGGAATGCCCCTCGATGCGCACCACCAGGAGCGTGCCGTTGAAGCCGGCGTGCAGCAGCGAGTCGGCGCCCAGCGACTCCACGGTGTCCACATGCAGCTTGAACCGCGGCCCGCCGCCCGCGCCGGTCACGAAGTGCTCCGGGCGCACGCCGACGGTCACCTGTTCGCCCGCGCTCGCGCGCGCCTCCGGCGGCATCGGGATGACCACTCCCCCGCCGACGTCCACGCCGTCGCCCGCGCGCTTGCCGGGCATGAAGTTCATCGACGGGGAACCGATGAAGCCGGCCACGAAGAGGGAAG
>CAZOIB010000088.1:0-4611 GCA_964579785.1 uncultured Lysobacter sp.
CAACACCTACAACATGATGACGCTCGAGCAGGCGCAGGCGCTGGTGCCGGCGCTGGACCTGGGCGTCTTCCTGAGAACGCTGGGCATCACGCCGCCGGCGCGCGTGCAGGTGCTCGACGTCAACGCGATGAAGGCGCTGCAGCGGCTGCTGACCGAGCAGCCGGCCGACGACGTGAAGCTGCTGCTGCGCTGGTTCGTCGTGGCCGGCCGCGCGGCCGAACTCGGCGGGGGCTACCGCGGGATGGAGGAGGAGTTCTCGCGCCTGCGCAAGGGCCTGAAGGAGCCGCCGCAGCGCGAGCGCGTCATCACCCAGCAGATCGCAGCCCAGTTGTACCACCCGCTGTCGCAGCAGTACGTGCAGGCCAACTTCCCGGACTCCACCCGGCGCGAGATCACCGAGATGGTCGCGCACATGAAGGACGAGTTCGCCAGCCGACTGCGCAGCAACGCCTGGCTCGACGACGCCACCCGCAAGGCGGCGCTCGAGAAGCTGGGCAAGATCGACATCCAGGTCGGCTACCCGGCCACCTGGGTCGACTTCAGCGCGCTGGACATCCGGCCCGACGACCACTTCGGCAACGTGCAGCGCGCCGCGCGCTTCGCCTTCGAGCGCGAGATCGGCCAGGTCGGCAAGCCGGTGCTCGGCAACCGCTTCGCCGTGGCCACCAAGACCACGCCGATCGCCGTCAACTCGGCCTACAACTTCACCACCAACAGCATCGACATCACGGCCGCGATCCTGCAGCCGCCGTTCTTCACGCCGGGCGGCGACATCGCGGCCAACTACTGCGCCATCGGCGCGGTGATCGGCCACGAGATCACCCACGGCTTCGACAGCCTGGGGCGCCAGTACGACCCGCAAGGCAACCTGCGCAATTGGTGGACCCCCGATGCCGACCGCCGCTTCAAGCAGCGCACCGACGTGCTGATCGACCAGTACAACGGCTATCAGATCCTGCCCGGCCTGATGCACAACGGCGCGATGACCGTGACCGAGAACACCGCCGACTTGGGCGGCATCACGCTGGCGCACGCGGCGCTGAAGCGCGCGCTGGCCAGGAACCCGGCGCCGGCCGTGGACGGGCTGAGCGCCGACCAGCGCTGCTTCGTCGCCTGGACGCAGATGTGGGCCTTCAAGGCACGCTCGGAACGGCTGCGCTACCTGGTGTCGGTCGACGTGCACGCCATCGCGTCGGTGCGCGCCGTGGCGCCGCTGCTGCACCTGGACGCCTTCCACGAAGCCTTCGGCACCCGGCCGGGCGACCCGATGTGGCGTGAGCCGCAGCGGCGGGTAGTGATCTGGTGAGGCGCGCCTTTGCACAGGGTCTGTGCAGGCCCGCCGCCTGGCTCGCGGCCTGCTTGATGGCCGCACCGATGGCGGCGCGCGCCGGCGAAGCGCCGAAGCCCCGGCCGCCGGAGATCGAGCGCGCCCGGGCCGAACCGGCGGTCGTGCGCGTCCAGGGCGACACCGTTTACTACACCGGCAATATGTCCAAGGCCAGTTCTGCGGCATTCGATGCCGCGGTGGCCGGCGTGCGCCGCGGCCAGGTCACACGCCTCGTCATCAGCTCCGGCGGGGGCGATACGGTCGAAGGCCGCCATGTCGGGCGCTGGGTGCGGGACATGGCCCTGGTCGTCGAAGTCGACGTCATCTGCTTTTCGTCGTGTGCCGACTACGTCTTTCCCGCCGGACGGGCCCGGGTGATCCGCCCCGACGCCTTCGTCGGCTGGCACGGCAACGAGCGGCAGTTCAACGTACTGGCCGCGCGCAACGGCGTGAGCGTGGCGGACCAGCTCGCCGCCATCCCGCCGGCGGACGTGGCGCCTGCGCCGCGCGCTGCCTTCGTCCAGGAGGCCCTGCGCTCGTTCGCGGTGACGCAGAAGGACGAGGCCGAGTTCTATGCGAGCCTGGGGCTGAACGACGCCTTCGCCGTCTGTGCAGTCGGCGATGTGCTGGAAAAGCGCCCCGGCTATGCCGGACAGATCGGCTGGGGCTTCTCGCTGGCCGACATGGCGCGCCTGGGCCTGACCCACACGGTCTACCTGGGTGAGGGGCGGTACGAACAGGGCTCCTCGCGCTTCCGCCAGTACCTCGTGCCCCTCAGCGCCGACGATTGTCTGGCGCTGCTGAAGTGACTCGGCCCATCCACGCAGAAGGACTAGCTCCATGACCCTGGACACCCCACGCACCCTGGCGCCGGCCGAGCGGCTGCGTTGGCTCGAAGACCCGGGCCGCGACTTCCCGTTCTACAACGGCGCGCCGGTGGGCCTGTCGGCGTGGCAGTGGCTGTTCGTCATGGCGGCGGTGGCCGCCGGCTTCGCCGTGCTGGTGGCGCCCATCCCCTGGCCCGCAGGGCCGCTGGGGGCCATGATCCCGGCCGTGCTGTTCCCGTTGATTCCGTTGGTGGCGCTGGCGCAGGTCGCGCCGGGTCACTGGAAAGTCCTGTTCGGCACGGTGGGCTGGCGCGAGCTGCGGCTGATGGTCGGTTTCGCGCTGCTGAACATCGTCGTCAGCATGAGCGTCGGCGTCATCGTCCACGCCTTTGCCGACGTCACGCCCAACGCGGCCACCGCGCAGTTGAACGGCATGGACACGGTGGGGCGCATCGCCTTCTACGCCAAGACAGTGCCACAGCTGTTCGGCGAGGAGGTGGTGACGATCCTGCCCTTCCTGGCGCTGCTGACGCTGCTGTCCAGCCGCTTCGGCGTCGGGCGCAAGGGCGCGATCGTCGGCGCCTGGCTGATCTCGTCGCTGCTCTTCGGGCTCATCCACCTGCCGACCTACGACTGGAACCTGATCCAGTGCATCGTCATCATCGGCACGGCGCGCATGGTGCTCACGCTGCCCTGGATCCTGACGAAGAACATCTGGGTGTCCACCGGCGCGCACATCACCAACGACTGGCTGCTGTTCAGCATGAGCCTGCTCGGCGCGGGCTTGGTTGGAAAGGCTTGACGGGTCGTCACGCGCGGTCACGATGCACACGGGATCGAGGTCCATCGCCGTGATCGCTGCCACCATGGGTGGCCGCGCCATGTTAGACCCCGGTGCGCCGCCTTTCACGAACAGCCTGTTGAAGATCGTCCTGAGAGTGCGCGATAAACGAACAACTGCCTGTTCGTTGTGCAATTTCGGGGTGTCCCGCTCGATTGTCAGGCGGCCTTGCGGTGTTCCGAGCACCGCGGATTCGAATTTCAACCGCCTGCTGACGAAGTATTGGCCGAATTGACGGCGGAATCCTGTGACTCCCGAGTCTTGGAGTCATTGCCCCGGATGTCTTGGGAGCAAGATGTCGGAGGTTCGAATCCTCTCCCCCCGACCCGAATCCCACCCCGCGGCGCCGGTCCGGCGGCGCGGGTGCGCCGGGCGGCGGGGGGGCGTCGGAGCCGCCGAGGGTCGGGGCCGCCGTGCGCGCGCCGATGCCGTCATGCGCCGGTTTCTCGCCATCTGCACGTTCGTCGCCGCGTCGTTCGTTCCGGCCGCCACCGCGGCGATCGGCGCCGGTCCCGATCTCCTCACTCCGGACGAGCGGGACTGGCTCGCCGCGCATCCGACGATCGTGCTGGGTGCGGGCGAGGACTGGGCGCCCTGGATCGTGCGCGACGCGGCGGGCAGGGTCTCGGGATTCGCCGCCGACCACCTCGCGCTCCTCAACCGCCGGCTCGGCACCGACATCCGCCTGGAAATCGGTCCATGGCATGAAATGGTCGCGCGCGCCGAATCCGGCGCGATCGACGGCCTGACGCTGACCGCGCCGCTGGAAGAGCGCCGGAAGACGTTCACGTTCACGCGGCCGTTCTTCACCATCCACGATTTCGTCTATCTGAGGACCGGGGATCGGCCCGGCCGCGAAATCCGGGCCGGAATGGACGAGTTGCGCGGCAAGCGGATCGGATACTTGAAGGGCACGCTCAGGATCAGCCGCGAGCTGGCCGCGCGCCGGGACATCGTCGCCGTCGCCGCCGACAGCTACGCCGCGCTCGCGGAGCGGCTGCTGCACGGCGACATCGACGCGGCGATCGCCTCGTACTCGTTCGAGCACTGGCGTGCGGGAAACGGGGTCGTCGGCTTCGGCTCCGCGCGCATCGTTCGCGAGACCGAAGCGCGGATGGTGATGACGATCCGCAACGACCGCTCCACGCTGGTCGGCATCCTCGACAAGGGCCTCGCCACGCTCGGGCGCGACGACCTCGAGCCGATCTATCGCCGCTGGTTCGGCGCCGACTATCTCGCCCGCACCGGTGCGTTCGGCGCCGCGTTCACGCCGGAGGAGCGCCGGTGGCTCGCCGCGCATCCGGTCGTGCGCGTCGGCATCGACCCGGCCCGGGCGCCGGTCGAATTCGTCGACCCCAATGGTGCTCCGCGCGGCATGACGATCGCGCTGCTCGATCGTTTCGCCGCGATGACCGGGTCGCGCTTCGACGTGGTCCCGGACCTTACATGGACCGAGGCCGTCCGGCGCCTGCGCGAGCGCGAGCTCGATCTGCTGCCGGCGGTCGCCGTGACGCCCGAGCGACACCGGTACATGGCGTTCACCGAACCGTACCTGTCGTTCCCGGCGGCGATCTTCTCCGCCGCCGAAGTCGCCTACCTGGGCGGGCTCGAAGCGC
>CAZOIB010000089.1:0-1900 GCA_964579785.1 uncultured Lysobacter sp.
AAAGGGCGCCCGAAGGCGCCCTTTATGCTTCCGCGCGACGCGCGCGGTCAGAACATGTGCTGCCCGCCGTTGATCGAGATGTTGGCGCCGGTGATGAACGCCGCCTCGTCGGAGGCGAGGTAGGCGCACAGCCCCGCGACCTCCTCGGGCTTGCCCAGCCGCCCCAGGGGAATCTGCGGGATGATCTTGGAGTCGAGCACGTCCTTCGGGATCGCCATCACCATCTGCGTGCCGATGTAGCCCGGGGAAATGGTGTTGACGGTGACGCCCTTGCGCGCCACCTCCAGCGCCAGCGCCTTGGTGAAGCCGTGCATGCCCGCCTTGGCGGCCGAGTAGTTGGTCTGGCCGAAGGCGCCCTTCTGCCCGTTCACGCTCGAGACGTTGATGATGCGTCCCCAGCCGCGCTCGACCATCCCGTCCGCGACCGGCTTGGTCATGTTGAAGACGCTGTCCAGGTTGGTGCGCATCACCGCGTCCCAGTCGACCTTGCCCATCTTCTTGAAGGTCATGTCGCGCGTGATGCCGGCGTTGTTGATGAGGATGTCGATCGGGCCCACGTCATTGCTGATCTGGGCGACCGCTTTCTCGCACGAGTCGAAGTCGGCCACGTCGCAGGGGTAGGCGTGGAAATGGTAGTCGCGGCTCTCCATGTCCTTCAGCCAGTCCTTGTACTTGGTGTTGCCCGGCGAATAGGTCACCACGACCTTGATGCCCATGCGGGCGAGCTTCATGCAGATCGCTTCTCCGAGGCCGCCCATGCCTCCGGTCACGAGGGCGTTGCGTTGCTTCATGTTGTTCTCCTCCTGGCGGTTTACCCGGCGCGCCGCGGGTCTTACCCGCGGCTCGCCTCGATCACTTCTCGAACTCTGCCCGTTCCTTCACGTACCGTCCCGGCGCCGGCTCGATGGGCTTGTGCTGCGCGTCGCCCAGTTTCGCGCGCGCGGCGACCAACTTGCCGGCGTAGGGCTTGAGCCACTTCGTCCACGGCACCCACCAGCTGCCCGGAACCTCCTGCGACTGCGCGAACCACTTGTCGGGATCGCCGCCCAGGCGATCGTTGGTCCAGTAACTGCGCTTTCCCTTGGACGCCGGATTGATGGAGCCGGCGATGTGGCCGCTCGCACCGAGCACGAACTTGACCGGCCCGCCGAGGTAGCGCGCGCTCTCGTAGCCGCCCTTCCACGGCACGATGTGGTCCTCGCGCGCGGCGAAGACGAAGGCGGGCATGTCGACCCTCTTCAGGTCCACCGGCACGCCGCACATCGTGAGCGCATCGGGCTCGACCAGCTTGTTGTCGTCGTAGGTGTTGCGCAGGTAGTAGGCGTACATCGGTCCCGGCAGGTTGGTCGAGTCGCCGTTCCAGTAGAGGAGGTCGAAGGCCGGCGGCTGCTGGCCCTTGAGGTAGTTGGACACGACGTAGGACCACACGAGGTCGTTGGCGCGCAGGCTCGAGAACGCGCTCGCGAGTTCCGCGCCGGGCACGATGCCGCCCTTGGCGAGCTTCTTCTCGCGCTTCGCCACGAAGTTCTTGTCGATGTAGACGCGGATCTCGCCCACGTCGGAGAACTCGAGCAGCGCCGTCATGAGCGTCAAGCTCGCCACGGGCTTCCTGCGCTTCTTCGCCAGCACCGCGAGAGCGCACGACAGCAGCGTGCCGCCGATGCAGAAGCCGAGCGCGTTCACCTTGTCGGCCCCGGTGATGGCGCGCGCCTCGTCGAGCGCGGCGATGACGCCCATCTCCACGTAGTCGTCCCAGGTGAGCTTGTCGAGCGGGGGCTTCACGTTGCGCCACGACACCATGAACACCGTGTGCCCCTGCTCCACCGCGTAGCGCACCAGCGAGTTCTCGGGCTGCAGGTCCATGATGTAGAACTTGTTGATGCAGGGCGGCACCATCACC
>CAZOIB010000090.1:0-8614 GCA_964579785.1 uncultured Lysobacter sp.
CCATGGCCAGACCCAGCGCTACAACGAACCATCCCCTTGCCGCCATCGAAACTTGCTCCCGCCTGTGGGCCGGCGAATGTCGCCGAACAGCCATCATAGAACTTTTCGGCCGCGCCTCCACGGCGCGGGGCTGTCCGGTTCGACCACGGCGCCGGCGGGTCGTTGCAGTGCCGCGCCGTATAATCGAAGCGAACTTTCCTCACTGCCCCCATGCCGGAACTTCCGGAAGTCGAGACGACCCGCCTGGGTCTGGTCCCCCGCCTCGTCGGCCGGCGCATCCAGGAGGTTGTCGTGCGCGAGCCCAGGCTGCGCTGGCCGGTGCCGCGCGACCTCGCCTCGCGCCTGCGCGGCGCCGTGGTGCAGGCCATCCGCAGGCGCGGCAAGTACCTGCTGTTCGACTGCGGCAGCGGTCATCTCCTCGTGCACCTGGGCATGTCCGGGCGGCTCACCATCGTCCCGCCCGATCGCCCCCCGCGCCGCCACGACCACGTCGACATCGCTTTCGCTGGCGGCGACGTCGTGCGCTTCAACGATCCGCGCCGGTTCGGCGCCATGCTCTGGGTGCGCGATCCCGCGCGCCACAAGCTGCTGGACGCCATGGGCGTGGAGCCTTTCGACGAGGCGTTCTCCGGGGAGCTGCTGCACCGGCTGTCGCGCGCACGGCGCGTGCCGGTGAAGCAGTTCGTCATGGATGCGCACATCGTCACCGGCATCGGCAACATCTACGCCAACGAGGCGCTGCACGCGGCGCGCATCCATCCGGCGCGCGCGGCGGGGCGCGTGTCGCGGGAGCGCTACGACCGGCTGGCGGCGGAAATCCGCGCCGTCCTGCGGCGCGCCATCGCCGCCGGGGGCAGCTCGCTGCGCGACTTCGTGAGGAGCGACGGCAGGCCCGGCTACTTCCAGCTCGAATACGCGGTGTACGGACGCGAGGGCGAGCCCTGCCCCGCCTGTGGCAGCCTCGTGCGCTGCGCGCGCCACGGCGGCCGCTCCACCTTCTACTGTCCCGCGTGCCAGCGATGACGGACGGATCCCGCACGCCGGTGCAAGGTCCGCTCGGCCCCGGACTCACGGCGCTCAAGGCCTGGCGCGAGGAAGTGGCCGCGGCGCTTGCGCAACTGCGCCGCTGGGCGCTGGTGAACGAACTCACCGACGAGCACGCCGCCGCGCGGCTCGCGCACCTGGAACGCCGCCTCGTCGCCGACCACCTGGCCATCGCCTTCGTCGCGGAAGTCTCCCGCGGCAAGAGCGCGTTGATCAACGCGCTGTTCTTCGCCGACCTAGGCGGGCGGCTGCTGCCCTCGGGCTGCGGACGGCAGACCCTGTGCGCGACCGAGATCCGGCACGATCCCGCGCAGCCGCCGTCCATCCGGCTCCTGCCGATCGAGACCCGCGAGAGCCCCCGGGCGCTGCGCGAGTTCATCACCGATGCCGAACCGTGGAAGCACATCGCGCTCGACCCGGCGCAGCCCGAGGCGCTTGCCGCCGCCTTCGACGTGCTGGCGCAGACGCGAACCGTGAGCGCCGCGCAGGCGCACGACCTGGGACTCCCGGCGGAGGCAGGCGCCGAGGTCGAGGTGCCGTGCTGGCGCTACGCGATCGTGAATTTCCCGCATCCGTTGCTGTCCCTCGGCCTCACCATCCTCGACACCCCGGGGCTGGCCCCGCTCGCCACCGAACCGGAACTCACCCTGCATCGTCTTCCCGAAGCGGATGCCGTGGTCTTCATGCTGGCCGCCGATGCCGGCGCCACGGCGGCCGACCTCGCCCTGTGGCGCGACCACGTCGTGACGATCGAGGACCAGGGCCAGAAGCGCTACGTGGCGCTCAACAGGATCGACGTCGTGCGCGACGGCGCAAGCTCCGCGAGCGCGGCGCTCGTGGAGATCGATCGCCGCGTGCGCGAGAGCGCCCGTGCCCTGGGAGTCGATCGCGCCCGGATCTACCCGCTCTCGGCGCAACAGGGCCTCGCGGCCCGCATCGCCGGCGATGGCCAGGCGCTCGTCGCGAGCGGGCTGCCCGCGCTCGAACGGGCCCTCGTGGAGGGGCTCCTGGGCGCGCGCCGGACCGACCACGCCGCGGCCGTCGGCGCGGAGTCGCGCTCGCTCCTCGCCGAAACGCGCTCGCTGCTCCGCAGCCGCCGGTCGTTCGTGGAGGAGCGGGTCGCGGAACTCGCCGCGCTGCATGGCAAGAACCAGAAACTGGTCGAGTCGCTGGGAAGGAAGTTCGCGGACGAACGCACCCGCCTCGAGGAAACGCGCGGGACGCTGGCGGGCTTTCGTGCCGCGCACGGGCGCCACGCCGACGCCCTTGCCGCGGAGCTGGATCCGGAAGGGGTGCGCGAGGCCGGCGTGCGCGCGCGCGCCGCCGTGCTCGCGAGCCCTTTCAGCGCCGGCATCAACGAGGCGGTCGACGGATATTTCAGCGCGATCCGCGGGCGCCTCACGCGCGCCATCGCGACCATCGGCGAGGCACGCGCGACGATGGCGGCGCTGAACCGGCGCCTCGCCGGGCCGCTGGGGCTGGCACCCGTCGAGGTGGCCGCCTTCCCGACCGATCGCTTCCTGCTCGAGATCGACCGGCTGGAGGAACACTGCCGCCGCGACTTCCACAGCGCCTCGAGCCTGCTCACGCGCGGCCGCCAGGCGCTCGCCGCGCTCTTCTTCGACACCGTGGCGCTGAAGGTGGTGTACGTCTTCGAGATCGCCGACCGCGACGCGCGCGCGTGGATGAGCGCCTTCCTCCGCCCGCTGGAGAGCCAGGTGGCGGGCCTGGAGGATCGCGCCAGGACCCGGATCGCGGGCGTGACGAAGATCCGCGACGCGGAGACCGACCTGGCGCATCACCAGGAGGACCTGCAGCGCTACCTGCGCGAGTGCGCGCAACGCGAGCGCGAATGGGCTGCGCACGCGCAGCGGCTGGCGCGGCTGCTCGACATCGCAGCCGCGCCCTCGCTCACGGCGCGGCGGTAGCCACTCCGGAGGCGACAAGCCGCTCGTACTTGGCGCGCAGCTCGTCCTGCGATTCCTTCCAGGCCGGGTTGAGCGGGATGCAGTCGACGGGACAGACCTCGCGGCACTGCGGTGTGTCGAAGTGGCCGACGCACTCGGTGCACTTCTCCGGGTCGATCTCGTAGATCTCCGCGCCCTGCGCTATGGCCCCGTTGGGACACTCGGGCTCGCAGACGTCGCAGTTGATGCACTGATCGGTGATCATCAGCGCCATCGACTGCTCCTGTCCGTTCGTTGGCCCCACCGAGGCGGGGACCCCCGGCAGTTGATGCACTGATCGGTGATCATCAGCGCCATGGCGTTTCCCCGGCGCTATTCCACGGCCGCCGAACGGCCGATCTTGTCGCGGATGCGGTTGGCGGTGATGGGGTGCACGAAGGAAGCGATGTCGCCGCCGAGCACGGCGATCTCGCGCACGATCGTCGCCGACAGGAAGAGGTAGCGGTCCGACGGCGTGAGGAACAGGGTCTCGACCCCGGGTGCGAGCGTGCGGTTCATGCCCGCGAGCTGGAACTCGTACTCGAAGTCGGACACGGCGCGCAGCCCGCGCAGGATCACCCCGGCCTGGCGGTCGCGGACGAATTCCGACAGCAATCCGGCGAAGCCCATCACCTTGACGTTGGCATAGCCGGCGAGGACCTCGCGCGCGATCTGCACGCGCTCGTCCAGGGAGAAGAAGGGCCGTTTCGCCTGGCTGTGCGCCACGCCGACGATCACCTCGTCGAAGAGGCGCGAGGCGCGCTGCACGAGGTCCTCGTGCCCGTTGGTGATGGGGTCGAACGTTCCGGGGTAGACGGCGCGCTTGATGGTCATGAAACCTTCCCTTCCCGGGCGGCCGGGTCCGATTGCCCTGCGAACTCGAAGAGCGCGAACTTCACGACCCCCGCGCTGCCTTCGCGAAGCCGCGTCCACGCCGGCGACGGTGGCGGCGGGATCGCGGCAGCCTCCACGTAGACGCGCGCGCCCGCATTCAGGCGTGCGCCCAGCACCGCCAGCACGTCCGCGGCGAGGCCCGAGGCGTAGGGCGGGTCCACGAAAGCCACATCGTAGCGCTCTCCCGGCCGGGCGAGCCATTGCATGGCGTCGGCGTGCACCACGTCGATGCCGGCTGCGCCCAGTTCCTGCGCCGAGCGCCTGAGCTGATCGCAGACTTTGCGGTCGCGCTCGACCAGCACGACGCGCGCGGCTCCGCGCGACATGGCCTCGAACCCGAGCGCCCCGCTGCCTGCGAAAAGGTCCACGCACGACATGCCGTTCAGGCGCTGTCCCAGCCAGTTGAAGAGGGTCTCGCGGACGCGATCGGGGGTGGGGCGCAGCCCGTCGGCATCGGGGAAGTTGAGCACCCGGCTGCGCCAGAGCCCGCCGACGATGCGCAGGCGGTTGGCGCCGGCACCGGGGCGGCGCGGCTTCGTCTCGCTCGAGATGCGGCGCGCGGCGGTCATCGCGGCCGATCATACCGTAAAATAAATGCGACTCCCCCCTCGCGGCGCAACGGGCCGCAAGCCATGTTCTCCCTCGGATCGAAGAAAACGGACGATGCGGCCGCGTCCGACTGGAAGACTCGCCTGAGACGCGGTCTCGCGCTCACCGGCGAGCGTCTCAAGAAGGTCGCGGGCATCTTCCGCGCGCACCCGACGATCGATGCGGCGCTCTACGAGGCGCTCGAGGGCCAGCTCCTCGCCGCCGATGTCGGCGTGCACGCCACCAACCACCTGATCGAGAGCCTGCGCCGGGCGGCGCGCGACAAGCGCCTGGAGGACGGCGGGCAGCTCGAGGCCGAGCTGCGCCAGGCGATGGCGACCCTCCTCGCCCCGCTCGAGCGGCCGCTCCCCGTCGAGCGCCCCAGGCCCTTCGTCATCCTCCTCGCGGGCGTGAACGGGGCGGGCAAGACGACCACGATCGGCAAGCTCACGCGGCTCTTCCAGTCGCAGGGGCTCACGGTGCTGCTCGCCGCCGGCGACACGTTCCGCGCCGCGGCGCGCGAGCAGCTGCAGTCATGGGGCGCCCGCCACGGCGTGACGGTCGTATCCCAGGAGGGCGGCGACTCCGCCGCCGTGATCTTCGATGCCATCCAGTCGGCGCGCGCGAAGGGCATCGACGTCGTGCTCGCCGATACCGCCGGGCGGCTGCCGACGCAGTCGAACTTGATGGAGGAGATCCGCAAGGTGAAGCGCGTCATCGCCAAGGCCGACCCCACGGCCCCCCACGAGACCTGGCTCGTGCTCGATGCCAACACCGGGCAGAACGCGGTGGCGCAGGTGAAGGCCTTCGACGCGGCGCTGCAACTCACCGGGCTCATCGTGACCAAGCTCGACGGCACCGCCAAGGGCGGGGCGCTCGCGGCGATCGCGCGCGAGCATCCGGTGCCGATCCGCTACATCGGCATCGGCGAGAAGCCCGACGACCTGCGCCCGTTCGTGGCCGCGGACTTCGTGGACGCGCTGTTCGAATGATCCAGTTCTCCGCCGTCGCCAAGCGCTACCCCAACGGGCACGAGGCGTTGCGCGACGTCTCGCTGGAAGTGAAGGCGGGAGAGATGCTCGTGATCACCGGGCATTCGGGCGCCGGCAAGTCGACGCTGCTGAAGCTCGCCTCGGGCATCGAGCGCGCCACCGGGGGCAGCGTGGTGGTCAACGGCCAGAATCTCTCTTCGCTCGGGGAAACGGCGCTCGCCATCCTGCGCCGCCACATCGGCTTCGTCTTCCAGGACCACAAGCTGCTCTTCGATCGCCCGGCCTGGGACAACGTGGCCTTGCCGCTGCGCATCGCGGGCGCCAGTTCCGACGAGGTCGGGCGCCGCGTGCGCGCCTCTCTCGACAAGGTGGGCCTGCTCGGCAAGGAGAAGGCGATGCCGATCACGCTCTCCGGCGGCGAGCAGCAGCGCCTGTGCATCGCCCGGGCGATCGTGAACCGGCCGGCGATGCTCGTCGCGGACGAGCCGACCGGCAACCTCGACACGGATTCCTCGCGCCAGATCCTCGATCTCTTCCTGTCGTTCAACCGCGTGGGCGTCACGGTGCTGCTGTCCACGCACGACGAGTCGGCGCTGGTACAGCTCGGCGGACGGCACTACGTGATCCGCAACGGCTCGCTCGCCGCCGCCGCCGCATGAAAACCTGGCTGCGCCTGCACCGGCTGGCCCTCGCGGATGCCGCGCGCCGGGTGTCCGCGCAACCGGTTGCGAGCCTTCTCGCCGTCTCCGTCATCGCCCTGGCCGTGGCGCTGCCCGTGCTCGCCGCCACGCTCGTCGGCAGCGTCACCCATGCGACCGCGGGCCTCGACACGGAGCCGCACGTGAACGTCTTCCTCGCCCTGGATGCCAGCGACGAGGACGTGCGCCGCATCGAGGCCGCGCTCAAGGCGCACCCCGAGACAGCCGCGCTGCGCTTCGTGCCGCGCACCAAGGCGCTCGAGGAGCTCAAGGCCACGTCCCACCTGGCGGAGTTGCTGGCAAACCTCGATCGCAACCCCCTGCCGCACGCCTTCTCGGTGCGGACCCGCTCCAGCGACGCCGCAAGGCTCGCGGCGGCCCGGTCGGCCTGGGTCAAGCTCCCCAAGGTGGACGAGGTCTCCGCCGAATTCGAATGGGCCGAAAAGATCTCGCGCTGGACCCGGCTCGCCGAGCGGGCGCTGGCAGGACTCGCCCTCGTGCTGGCGGCGGCCGTGCTGTTCATCGTCGGGCACCTCATCCGCCTGCAGGTCCTCACCATGCGCGACGAGATCGAGGTCAGCCAGTTGATCGGGGCGACGGCCGGAGACGTGCGGCGGCCTTTCCTTTACCACGGCCTCGTGCAGGGACTGGCGGCAGGGATGGCGGCAGTCGGCGTTTCGGCTCTGGTGGTGGCGTGGCTGAATGCCGAGTTGCGTGCGCTCACTTCGTCATATGCCTATGAATTCAAGGTTGTTTTTCTTGACCCCTTGGACCTGGCCGTGATTGTCGCGGGAGTTGGCGCCCTGGGCGTGGCCGGCGCCTGGATGTCCGTGTCGCGGGAATTGCAGCGCTACGGCCCGCGCGGCTGAGGAACCCGCCGGGGGTTTAGCACTCAAATGCCTCGAGTGCTAAAATCTTCCCAGGAGGATCACTGAATGACGACTTACACGTTACCTGTCCTGTCTCCCACCTCCAGCCTGGAGTCGTACATCCAGGCCGTGAATGCGATTCCGCTGCTCAGCGCGGAACGCGAGGTGGAACTCGGGCGCAGGCTGCGCGAAAGCGATGACCTGGATGCGGCCCGCGACCTGGTGCTCTCGCACCTGCGGCTGGTGGTGTCGGTGGCGCGCAACTACATGGGCTACGGGTTGCCGCAGGCCGACCTCATCCAGGAGGGAAATGTCGGCCTCATGAAGGCCGTGCGCCGCTTCGATCCGGGCCGGGGCGTGCGCCTCGCCTCGTTCGCCATCCACTGGATCAAGGCGGAAATCCACGAATACGTCCTGCGCAACTGGCGGCTGGTGAAGGTCGCCACGACCAAGGCGCAGCGCAAGCTCTTCTTCAACCTGCGCAGCATGAAGGGAACGAGCGCCACGCTGACGCCCACGGAAGTCAGCGCGATGGCGAAGACCCTCGACGTGAAGGAGACGGACGTCGTCGAGATGGAAAGCCGCATGCAGGGCCGCGACCTCACGATCGACCCTTCCCCGGAGGACGGCGAGGAGCGCGCGGGACCGATCGCCTTCCTCGCGGACGCCTCCGAAGGGCCGGCCGAGGAGTTCGAGCGCCACCAGACGGAATCCCTCGAGACCAAGGGACTCGCCCAGGCACTCGCGGGCCTCGATGCGCGCAGCCGCCGCATCGTCGAGGCGCGCTGGCTGCGCGAGGACGACGCCCGGACCCTGCACGAGCTGGCCGACGAGTTCGGCGTCTCCGCCGAGCGCATCCGCCAGATCGAAGCCAAGGCACTGCAGAAGATGAAGGCGAGCCTCGCCGCCCTGCGCTAGGAGTTGAGCAGGATCTTCAGGTCGGAGGCGATCTTGTCGCCGGGCGACCCGTAGGGAAGCATCAGGCGCAGTTTCCCCTTGGTATCGAAGACCAGCGTCTGCGCCGAGTGATCGACGGTGTAGGACTCCGGCGTCCTGCCCGGCCGCTCGGCGGCGTAGATCTTGAAGTCCTTCGTCACCTTCGCCGTCGCCGCGGCGTCGCCATGCAGCCCCAGGAACGCCGGATTGAACGCCGGGATGTAGTCGCGCAGCAGCTCCGGCGTATCCCGCTTCGGGTCGACCGTCACGAACAGCACCTGCACGCGCGCGCCATCGGGCCCGAGCGCCTTCACCGCGTTGGCCATGTCCGAAAGCGTCGTCGGGCAGACGTCCGGGCAGTGGGTATAGCCGAAGAAGATCGCCACCACCTTGCCGCGGAAGTCCGCGAGCGTGCGCTCCTTGCCGTTGTGATCGGTCAGGCGGAAGTCCGGACCCAGGTCGGAGCCCGTGATGTCCACGCCGTGAAAGGGCGTCTTCCCGCCGGGCAGGAACCCGTCGCAACCCGCAACCGCGATCGCGGCCAGCGTGAGGCCGAGCAGCGCGCGGCGCTTCACCGCCAGACCTGCAGCAGCGGAAGATAGTGGTCGACCATGAGTGCCGCGAAGAGCAGGGCGAGGTAGAGGATC
>CAZOIB010000091.1:0-4014 GCA_964579785.1 uncultured Lysobacter sp.
GCTGCCGCAATCGACCTGCAGGCGAAGATCCTCGCCGCCACGCCCGCCGCCAGCGACCCCGAGCACCTGCCGATCGTGGTCTGGAACGTGCCGCAGGTGCCCGATCGCGTGGCCGGGGTCCTCGGCCACGGACCGTCCCCCGTCGCCGCGATGACCGCCGGTGCCCGCGCCCTCGAGGCGGCAGGCTGCGAGGCCTTCGCCGTCGCCTGCAACACCGCGCACTACTGGGCGGAGGAACTGGCCGGTGGCGTGGGGATCCCGTTGCTGCACATCGCGGACGCCGCGGTGGAGGCCATCGCGAGGCAGCCGGCGAAGCCCCTGCGCATCGGCATCCTCGCCACGCGCGGCACGCTCGCGGCTGCGTTCTACGGCAAGCGCCTCGCCCAGCGCGGGTTCCAGTGGATCGCGCCCACGGAAGACGAACAGGCCCGGCTGGTGGACCGGGCGATCGAGCGCGTGAAGGCCGGCGACGTCGCGGGCGCACGCGCTCCCTTCGAGGGCGCCGCGGCGGCGCTGGCGGCTCGCGGCGCGGACCTGATCCTCCTCGCCTGCACCGAGTTGCCGCTTGCCGCCCGGGGGGCGCGCAGCCCCGTCCCGCTCGTGGACGCCGGACAGGCGCTCGCCGAGGCGATCGTCGCCTGGTCGCTCGGGTTTGCCACGGCGGGACGCCGGGACGTATCCTAGCCCTCGCTAGAGGCACGCCCCGCATCTCCCGCACCCCCCGATCCAACTCCCAGGAGGCATCCAGATGATTCGCACCTCGCTCGCCGCCGTCGCGGCCGTCGCCGTCCTCGCCACCGCTCCGGCGCTGGCCCAGGACCTCACCGGCACGCTCAAGAAGATCAAGGACTCCGGCACCATCACCATCGGCCACCGCGAAACCTCGATCCCGTTCTCCTACCTGGACGAGAAGCAGCAGCCCATCGGCTACTCGATGGACATCTGCGCCGCCGTCGTCGAGGAAGTGAAAAAGGAACTCGGGCTCGCCACCCTCGCGGTCAAGTACAACCCGGTCACGCCGCAGACGCGCATCCCGCTGATGGCCAACGGCACGATCGACATCGAGTGCGGCTCGACCACCAACACGCTGACGCGGCAGAAGCAGGTCGGCTTCGCGCCCGTCACCTTCATCACCGGCACCAAGCTCCTGGTGAAGAAGTCCGCCAAGGTGAAGTCGTACAAGGACCTCAAGAACAAGACGGTGGTGGTGACGCAGGGCACGACCAACGAGCGCATCATCAAGGCGCTCTCCGACAAGGACAACCTCAACATCAAGTTCCTGAACGCCAAGGACCACGGCGAATCGTTCCTCACGGTGGAGTCCGGCCGCGCGGTCGCCTTCTCCATGGACGACATCCTTCTCTACGGCCTCATCGCCAAGGCGAAGAGCCCGAAGGACTTCGAGGTGGTGGGCGACTACCTCTCGTACGACCCGTACGGGATGATGTACCGCAAGGGCGACGAGGACTTCGGCCTGGTGATCCGCCGTTCGATCGCCAAGCTGATGGCGAGCGGCGACATCAACAAGATCTACAACAAGTGGTTCCTCGAGAAGCTGCCCTCCGGTGAGACGATGGGCGTGCCGATGAGCCCGCTGCTGAAGGCGGCCATCACGCTGAACGCCCTGCCGGACTGACCCGGCGCGGCACCGAGGGGGCGGGCGACCGCCCCCTTCCCTTTGCGACGCCGCCCACGCCATGGACTGGAAGGTCTTTCTCGAGCAGGCGCCCTCCGGGGGCATGACCTACCTCGGCTGGCTCTGGTCGGGCCTCTTCTGGACGATGAGCGTTTCGGCCTGCGCCTGGGTGATCGCGTCCGTCGTGGGATGCATCATCGGGGTGGCGCGCACCACGCCGCTGGCCTGGGCCCGCACGCTGGGCACGGTCTACGTGGAGTTCTTCCGCAACATCCCGCTGCTGGTGCAGATGTTCCTGTGGTACTTCGTCATGCCCGAGATCGTCCCGAAGGCCTGGGGGGACTGGCTCAAGCAGGACATGCCCAATCTCCTGACGCTGCCGTTCGCCGCGCAGTTCAGCCTCTGGGAATTCACCGCCGCGGTGCTCTGCCTCGGCCTCTACACCGCCTCGCGCGTGGCCGAGCAGGTGAGGAGCGGCATCGAGTCGCTGCCGCGCGGACAGACCAACGCGGGACTGGCCATGGGCTTCACCCTGCCGCAGGTGTACCGGCACGTGACGCTGCCGATGGCCTTCCGCATCATCATCCCGCCGATGACTTCGGAGTTCCTCACCATCTTCAAGAACTCCTCCACCGCGCTCACCATCGGCGTCCTCGAGTTGACCGCGCAGAGCCGCCAGATCTCCGAGTACACCTTCAAGACCTTCGAGGCCTTCACCGCCGCGACCCTCATCTACATCGTCATCACCATGACGGTGATTTTCCTCATGCGCGCGATCGAGAGCCGCGTGGCCGTGCCCGGCTACATCTCGCAGGGGAGCGGGCACTGATGCTCGACTTCGACTGGAGCGTGGTGTGGAAGTACCGCGAGGTCCTGTGGGACGGAATGCTCACCTCGCTCAAGCTCTTCGCCATCGCGCTCGCCGGCGGCATCTTCTTCGGCACGCTCCTCGCCATGGCGCGGCTCTCGCGCTGGAAGGCGCTGTCGGTTCCGTCCGCGGGCTTCGTGAACCTGATCCGCGCCATCCCCTTCATCATGGCGATCTTCTGGTTCTACTTCCTCACGCCGATGATCGTGGGCAAGTTCACCGGCCAGCAGGGAGAGGCGGTGGGGCCGTTCACCTCGGCCATCGTCGCCTTCATCATGGTGGAGTCGGCCTACTATTCCGAGATCGTGCGCGCCGGCATCCAGTCGATCCCGCGCGGCCAGCCTTCGGCGGCCTATGCGCTGGGCATGAACTACTGGCAGTCGATGGGCCACGTGGTGCTGCCGCAGGCCTTCCGGAACATGCTGCCGGTGATGCTCACGCAGGCGGTGATCCTCTTCCAGGACACCTCCCTCGTCTACGTGGTGGCGCTCAAGGACTTTCTCGGCGCGGCCTCCAAGGCCGGCCAGCTCACCGGGCGCATCGTCGAGCTGTACCTCTTCGTCGCCTTCGTCTTCCTCGTCATCTGCCTGGCCGCTTCCTGGGGCGTGAAGCGCCTCCAGGCGCGGCTAGCCGTCGCCCGCTAGGAACGCCATGAACTCTCCCGCAGCAACACGCCCCATGATCGACGTGCGCGACGTGAGCAAGTGGTACGGCGCCTTCCAGGTGCTGGCCGACTGCACCACGAAGGTCGAGAAGGGCGAAGTGGTAGTGATCTGCGGCCCTTCCGGCTCCGGCAAGTCCACGCTCATCAAGACGGTGAACGGGCTGGAGGCCTTCCAGAAGGGCGAGATCCACGTGAACGGCATTTCGGTGGGGGACCCGAAGACGAACCTGCCGAAGCTGCGCGCGCACATCGGCATGGTGTTCCAGAACTTCGAGCTCTTCCCGCACATGTCGATCACCGAGAACCTCACCATCGGCCAGGTGAAGGTGCTCGGGCGCACGAAGGAGCAGGCCGTGGAAAAGGGCCTGAAGCTCCTCGACCGCGTGGGACTGCTCACCCAGAAGGACAAGTTCCCGGGCCAGCTCTCCGGCGGCCAGCAGCAGCGCGTCGCCATCGCCCGGGCGCTCTCGATGGACCCGATCGCGATGCTCTTCGACGAGCCCACCTCCGCCCTGGACCCCGAAATGATCAACGAGGTGCTCGATGTGATGGTCGAGCTGGCCCGCGAAGGCATGACGATGATGGTCGTCACCCACGAGATGGGTTTTGCGCGGAAGGTCGCCCACCGCGTGGTGTTCATGGACCAGGGCCGGATCGTGGAGGACTGCACCAAGGACGACTTCTTCGGCACCCAGCGTTCCGAGCGGGCGCAGCTGTTCCTGTCGAAGATCCTCCACCACTAGGCAGAAGTGACGGAAGTCATTGACGAAGCGGCACTTTCAGACGAAACTTGCCCTCCATGAAGCCCCTGACGGCCATCGGCCTCGCCTCCATCGTCGCGTACGG
>CAZOIB010000092.1:0-1558 GCA_964579785.1 uncultured Lysobacter sp.
CGCCCGCGCTGCCCGGGGCCAGGTTCTCGAACTTCGTCATCGGCTTGAGGAAGGTGAGTTTGAGCGTGTCCACCGGCCCGTTGCGCTGCTTGGCGATGATGATCTCGGCGATGCCCGGCTCCTTGGACTCCTTGTTGTAGTAGTCGTCGCGGTAGATGAACATGATCACGTCGGCGTCCTGCTCGATGGCGCCGGACTCGCGCAGGTCGCTGAGAATCGGCCGGCGGTCCTTCGCGCGGCGGTCCTCGACTTTGCGGCTGAGCTGCGAGAGAGCGACGATCGGGACGTTGAGGTCGCGGGCGAGGCCCTTGAGCGCGCGCGTGATCTCGGCGACCTCCTGCTGGCGGCTCTCGGAGCGGCCCGAGCCGCTCATCAGCTGGAGGTAGTCGATGATGATGAGGCCGAGGTTCGGTTCGCGCAGAGCGAGGCGGCGCGCTTTCGATCGGACCTCGTAGACGGTCTGCCCCGGGGTGTCGTCGATGAAGATCGGCGCGAGGTCGAGGTTGCGCGCTTCCTTCTCCAGGCGAGCGGCTTGGGCCTCGGTGAGGTGGCCCGAGCGCGTCATGGTCGATGGAACCTTCGCCTGCGTGCAGAGCATGCGGTTTGAGAGCTGGTGCGCGCTCATCTCGAGGCTGAAAAGGCCGACGCCGGTGCGGGCGCGCATGGCGACGTTGAGCGCGATGTTGAGGGCGAAGGCCGTCTTGCCCATCGCCGGGCGCGCGGCGAGGATGATGAGGTCGCTCGGGTGAAGGCCGAGGGTCAGGGCGTCGAGGTCGGGATAGCCGGTGGGCGTGCCGGTGAGGGGCTTGCCCTCGCGCTGGGCGCGCTCGATCTCATCCATCGTGTCGTGGATGACGTCGGTCATGGGGCGGAAGTCACGGCCGACGGATTCGCGCGAGATCGAGAAGAGCCGCTGCTCGGCGGCGTCGAGGATGACATCGGCCTCCTCGTGCTCGGTCTGGGCGTCGTCGAGGATTTCGCGGGCGATGGTGATGAGGCCGCGCAGACGCGCCTTGGTGCGGACGATGTTTGCGTGGAAGCCGACGTTGGAAGGAGAGACGACCGCCTGGGGGAGGACTGCGAGGTAGCCGCGCCCGCCGGCGGCTTCGAGTGTGCCGCGGCGGTGCAGTTCGTCGGCGAGCGTGAGAAGGTCGATGGCCTGGCCGCGGTCGACGAGGCCGATCACGGCCTCGTAGATGTGCCGGTGGCGCTCGAAGTAGAAGTGATCCGCTTCGAGCGAACCCTCGACAGCGGTGAGCGCGTGCGAATCGAGGAGCAGCGAGCCGAGAACGGCCTGCTCGGCCTCCAGACTGTGTGGAGGCGGGGCTCCCCCGGGAGCGGCGATTGGCTGGCGGACTGCGGTGGCCATGGTGCTGTCGTGCGCTCGGCGCACAGCGTCCGGTCTCGCCTCCGGCCAACGAAAAGTCAATCAGAGCGCGGACAATCCACGCGCCGGCCTGTGGGCAACTCTGTGAGTGAGCTGTGAGCTCGCCGGGGAAAACGCCGCGCGAGTTCGGGCGGACAAAAGGAAAGGGGCGCGGAAGTCCGCGCCCCCACA
>CAZOIB010000093.1:0-1774 GCA_964579785.1 uncultured Lysobacter sp.
CTCGGCGGACGGCACCGTGAAGTGGCTCTTCGACGTGGGAATCGGCAACGGCATCGAGACGGTGTTCATCCCCGAGGACGACCGCGGCACGCTCTGCGTCTCTTCCCAGGTGGGCTGCGCGCTCGATTGCGGTTTCTGTTCGACCGGGCGGCAAGGCTTCAACCGCGACCTGGGTGTTGCCGAGATCATCGGGCAGCTCTGGGTGGCCAACCGGCGGCTCATGGAACTGGCGGCAGAAGGCATGCCTTACCGCCTCGAGAGCGCCTCCGAAGGCGCCACGCCGAAACCCGTGACCAACGTCGTCATGATGGGCATGGGCGAGCCGCTCAACAATTTCGAGAACGTCGTCGCGGCGATGACGGTCATGCTGGACGACCACGCCTACGGCCTGTCGCGCCGGCGCGTGACGCTCTCCACCTCCGGCGTGGTGCACCAGCTGCGCAAGCTCGCCGCGCGCTGCCCCGTGGCGCTGGCCGTGAGCCTGCACGCCCCCAACGACGAGCTGCGCTCGCGCCTCATGCCGGTCAACCGCAGCTACCCCATCGCGGACCTGCTCGCTGCCTGCAAGGAATACCTCGTGGCCGCCCCGCGCGACTTCGTCACCTTCGAGTACATCCTGCTCGACGGCGTGAACGATGCCCCGGCCCACGCGCGCGCGCTGGCGAAGCTGCTCCAGGACGTGCCCTGCAAGCTGAACCTCATTCCCTTCAATCCCTTCCCGGAATCGGGCTTCCGGCGCTCGCGGACCGAGGCGGTGACGCGCTTCCGCGACATCCTCGTCGAGGCCGGCTACGTGGCCACGATCCGCAAGACGCGCGGCGACGACATCGATGCCGCCTGCGGGCAGCTCGCCGGGCAGGTCGTGAACCGCATGAAGAAGCGCACCGTCAAGATCCACCGGGAGGCCGCATGAAAGTGCTGTTGCCGATCCTCGTCGCCGTGCTGCTCGGCGGATGCGTGTCGCAGACCTCGGTGGAGACGCGCCTCGTGCAGGACGCGGCGACTGCCGACGGACGCCGCCGCGCCGAGTTGCACACCTCGCTCGCCGGCGAGTACTACCAGCGCGGCAACCTCGTGGTGGCGCTGGAGGAGACGCGCCTCGCGATCAAGGACGACCCCGCCTACGTTCCCGCCTACAACATGCGCGCCATCATCTTCATGGAGCTGCGCGAGGACGCGCAGGCGCGCGCCATGTTCGAGAAGGCGCTCTCCATGGCGCCGCGCGATCCCGAGCTCCTCAACAACTACGGCTGGTTCCTGTGCCTGCGCGGGGAGCCGGCGCGCGCCATGCAGCTCTTCGCCCAGGTGCAGGCGGACACCCTCTACGTCTCGCCGGAAAAGTCGCTCCTCAACGCGGGCCTGTGCGCGCGCATGCAGGGCCGCAACGCCGAGGCCGAGGACTACCTGCGCCGCGCCGTCGTCTTCCGGCCCGACCTGGCCGGTGCCCTCTACAGCCTCGCCGAGATCCTCTACGAAAAGGGGAGCTACAAGGAGTCCGAGGTCTACCTGGTGCGCTACATGCGCCTGGGCGAGCCGTCCCTCTCGGCGCTGGTGCTGGGCGTCAAGCTCGCGCGCGCGCAGGGCGAGAAGGCGGCCGAGGACAGCATGATGCAGCAGCTGCGGCGGCGCTTCCCGGACGCGCCGCAGACCCGCGACCTGATCCAGAGCTCGACCCAGAAGCGGTGATGGAGTCCGTGGCCGAAAATACCGAGCGCGAAGAGGCGCCGCGCTCGCCGGGGGCGATCCTCGCCGCGGAACGCGAGCGCCAGGGCCT
>CAZOIB010000094.1:0-7016 GCA_964579785.1 uncultured Lysobacter sp.
ACCACGAACTTGCCGACCTTCTTGTCCTTGAGGAGGTCGACGAACTGGACCCCCGTGGCCTGGGACCGGATGCCCACGTCCGCCATCGACTTCACCCACAGTTCCCCGAGCTCCCGGCCGGCCTGGCTGTTGGCCAGGTACTTGTAGTCGACGAGAAGCGGCCGGCCGTCGGGCTGGTCGCGCCAGCCGTCGCCGTCGCGGTCGACGTAACCCACCAGGTCGAGGAGCGCCTTGGCGCGGGGCGGGTCGTAATCCTGGGCGACCGACCGGAACGTGGGGTCGTATCCGACCACGCCCGGCGGCACCGGGCTCTGCGCCGGGATGGCCTGGCCCTTGCGCAGGACCGTGATCTCGCGATCGCGATCATGGGCGAGGACCATCGCGCGGCGCAGCGCCACCCGCTCCGGCGCGTAGCCCCCGACGGGATTCTCGCGCCCGTCCACCTTGTCGTTCATGTTGAAGACGTCGTAGGTGAACTCGGGCTGCTCCTCGCGGAAAACCCTGACGCCCTGCCGCGCGAGCGCCGGCGAGAGCTTGCCGTTGGGCAACACCTGGTGGATGAACGCGAAGGGCAACTCGTCCATCAGGTCGTGCTCGCGATTGAGGAAGGCGAGGAAGCGCGGCTGCTCGTCCTCGATGGGGTAGATCTCCACCCGGTCGATGAGCGGCAGGCGCTTGCCACGCAGATCCTCGATCGCGCGCCGGTCCCACTCGTCCGACGCGTCGGCGTAGCGCGTGTCGAGCTCGTAGCCGCGGTGGTTGGGATTCCTCTCCAGCACGATCTTCGAGCGCCGTACCCATTCCCGCAGCAGGTACGGGCCGGTGCCGACCGGGTGGGCGTGGGTGTCGGCGCCATAGGCCTCGATCACCTCGCGCGCCACCGGAACCACGTTGGGCATCGCCAGCACGTAGAGGAAATTGAAGTCCGGCTCGACCAGCTTGAAGCTCACGGTGTAGCGGTCGCGCACCTCGATGCCGGCAATCCTCGCGTCGTAGTCGAAGCTTCCGGTCTTCGCGGCCTGCGCGGACAGCTCGTCGAGGCCCACCAGCTTGTGCTCGAAGAGCCACTCGTACGGGCTGCGGTTCTTCGGATCGCGGAAACGCTTGATCGCGTACTCGACATCCTTCGCCACCAGCTCCCGCTTCTTTCCCTTGAAGGCGGGGTCGTCGGCGAAAAGTATCCCGGGCTTCAGCCGGAACGTGTAGCGCGTGCCGCCCTCCTCCGGCTCCGGCACCGCCTCGGCCACGAGCGGCACCACCCGCACCGGCCGGGCGAGGTAATCGTAGGTGAGCAGGGGCTCGAAGAGACTCTCGCAGACGCCCACCGAGTAGCGGTCGTCGATGCGCTGCGGATCGAATCCCGCCTCGGCGGCCCGGAACGACATCCGCAGCACCTTCTTCTCCATCGCGGCGGCAGCCGGGCCTGCGGCCAGGAGCGCGCAGGCGAGGCAGGCAGCGAGGACGGCGGCAGGTCGCTTCAAGCGGGAACCTTCGAGTCAGGGCAAACGGCGAATTATAGGATGAACCCGGTTCACGAACCCGGTTCATGAACCGGGTTCATCGCAAGTACCTCGCGCGCAGGTCGAGGTCGATGTCGACGTAGCGGTAGGCGTCGTGGATGAACTGGTGCTTGCGCCAGCCCAGCACCCACGGCTGGACCAGCTGGTTGCGCAGGCGGTGGACGAAGGTCTTCCACGGGGCGTAGACGGCGACCACGCGGGCCATCTCGCGGTAGATCCGCTCGCGCTCGGGCCCCGGGGGGACCGCGGCGGCGCGGTCGTAGAGGCGGTCGAAGGACTCCAGCTGGAAGCAGCCGTCGTTCGAGGAGCCGCAATTGGGGCCGTAGAGGAGCTGGTAGAAGTTCTCGCCATCGGGGAAGTCTGCATTCCAGGCGAGGTGCCAGCTCGCGAGCTGCCCCAGCTTCGACTTCTTGCGCAGGTCCGGCCACTTGGCGACCTCGACCTCCATCTTCACGCCGATCGCGTCGAGGCTCTTCTTCCACAGCTGGGTGAAAAGGCGGTCGAGCTGCGCCGGCGTCGTCGCGTAGGGGAAGACCAGCGGGCTGCCGTCGGGGCGGTCGCGCCAGCCGTCGCCGTCGCGATCCACGTACCCGACCATGTCCAGCAGCGCCTTGGCGCGCGCCGGATCGTAGGCCGGGCCGGTGGAGAACGTCGGATCGTGTCCCAGGACGCCCGGGGGCAGCGCCGTGGTGGCCTCGATGGCGGTGCCGTTGCGCACCAGGTGGATCTCCTCGCCCATGTCGTAGGCAAGCGAAATGGCACGGCGCAGGGCGATCCTCTCCGGCGTGTAGCCGCCCCACACCGCGTCCTTCATGTTCCAGTACATGTAGGTGAGGTCCAGGTCGACGCTCGGGATGTACTTGACCGCCTTCTTCTCCAGCCAGGGCGCGAGCCTGCCGCCCGGAATGGCCATGCTCTTGAACTCGTAGGGGAGGTTCACCCAGTCGAGCTCGCCGTTGAGGAAGGCGAGCCAGCGCGGCTGCGACTCCTCGATCACGTTGATCTCCACCCGGTCGAGTTGCGGGATCCTCTTGCCCTTCATCTCGCGGTAGAGGCGCTGCGAGACCGGGTCGTCGGCCGGCGGCTCCGCGTCGAAGTACTCCTCGCGGAAGTTTGCGTTCCTCTCGAGCACGATGCGCGAGGAACGGCGCCACTCCTTGAGCACGAAGGGACCGGTGCCCACGGGGTGCGCCCCGATGTCGCTGCCATAGCGTTCCACCACCTCCCGTGCCTGCGCCCCGATCGTCGGCATGGCCAGGATGTAGAGGAAGTTGTAGTCGGGCTTCGCGAGGCGGAAGCGGATGGTGTGCGCGTCCACGACCTCGATGCCGGGGATGGGCTTGTCGTAATCGAGGCGGCCGGCCTTCTTCGCCTCCGCCGCCGCCGCGTCGATGCCCTCGATCCGCCCTTCCACCAGCCACGCGTTGGGCGAGGAGATCTTCGGGTCGATGAGGCGCTTCACCGCATACTCGTAGTCGCGCGCATGCAGTTCGCGCTTCGAGCCGTTGAATGCCGGGTCATCGGCGAAGAGAAGGCCCTTTTTCAGCCGCACGGTGTACACGCGCCCGCCCTCGGCAACTTCCGGCATCGCCGCCGCGGTCTGGAGCTTCAGCTTGTAGGGCCGCGCCAGCATGTCGTAGGTGAGCGGCGCCTCGAAGATCTCGTCGATCACCGTGTACGAATAGGTGTCGGAGGCGAACGCGGGGTCGAAGCTCGTCTCGGCGATGACGAACGGGACGCGCAGGACCTTCTGCGGCGCGGCGGCGGCCGGCAACGCCAGCACGAGCAGGAGGCCGGCGAGCAGTGCGGCGCGGGTCATGCCGCTAGCGACCGGCGGCCGCGAGCTTCGGCAGGTCGATGTCGATGAACTTCCAGGTGCCGCGCATCACCAGGTGGCGGTAGTAGCCCAGCACCCAGGGGTGCACGAGGTCGTTGTAGTACCGGTGCACGCCGAGGCGCCACGGCGCATACACGAGGAAGAGGCGGTTCATCTCGCGATAGATGGCGTTCCTCTCCGGGCCGTCGGGCAGGCGCCTGGCCTGCTCGTAGAGGCGGTCGAACTCCGGCAGGGCGAAGCGCGAGTGGTTGGCCTGTCCGCCGTTGGGGCCGTAGAGCATCACGAAGAACATGTCCGCGTCGGGAATCGCCGCGCTCCAGCCCAAACCCCACATCTGCAGCTTGCCGGCCTTGGATTCCTTGAGGAGGTCGGGCCACTTGGCCTTCTTGAAGGTCATGCGGATGCCGATCTCGTCCATGTTCTTCTTCCAGTTCTCGTCGAGCGGCTTCTGCGCCCCTTCCGGGCGCGAGGCGTACTCGATGGAAAACGGCTTGCACTCTTCGGCTGTCTCCTTGCGCGGCAGGTCGCGCCAGCCGTCGCCGTCGCAATCCGCGTATCCGTACATGTCGAGGAGCGCCTTCGCCTTGGCCGGGTTGTACTCGGTGGCGGTGGAGCGGAAGTCGGGGTCGTAGCCCGCGGCCCCGGGGCCGATGGGGCTGTGCGCCGGGATCGCCTGGTTCTTGCGCGCGACGCGGATCTCGCTGTCCACGTCCTGGCCGAGGACGATGGCGCGGCGCAGCGCCACCTTCTCCGGCGTGTAGCCGCCGACGACCGGGTCCTTCATCGCGAAGTAGGAATAGGAAAGTTCCATCCCCGCCTGGCGATCGAGCCGGATGCCGCGCTTGGCGAGGTTTGGCGCCAGGCGGTTGTTGGGCACCACCGAATTGGAGAACTCTTCCGGCAGGCGCTCGATGAAGTCGTGCTCCGCATTGAGGAAAGCGAGCCAGCGCGGCTGGTTCTCCTCGACGATGTAGACCTCGACCTTGCCCACCATGGGCATGCGCTTGCCCTTGTTGGCCGCGTAAGCCGCCTGCGCGCGCTCGTCCCCCGCGGCAGGCTCGCCGTCGAAGCGCACGTCGCGATAGCCGGGATTCGCCTCGAAGACGATCTTCGAGGAGCGCTTCCAGAAGCCGAGGCGGAAGGGCCCGGTGCCCACCGGATGCTCGGCGATCTTGTCGCCGTAATGCTCGACCACCTCGCGCGCCACCGCGCAGGTCAGGTTGCAGTAGGCGAAGTAGTAGAGGAAGTTGTAGTTGGGCTGCTTGAGGCGGATCTGGAACGTGTAGCGGTCGAGCGCGCGCAGGCCCTCGACCGGCACGTCGTAGTCCATGCGGTTGCTCTTCCGCGCGGCCGCCAGGACCTCGTCCATCCCCGCGATCTGGCCCTCCAGCAGATAGAGGTTGGGCGACTTCTTCTTCGGGTCGAAGTGCCGCTTCATCGAGTAGACGTAGTCCTCGGCGACCAGCTCGCGGCGCTTGCCGTTGAGCGCGGGGTCATCGGCGAAGTAGATGCCCGGCTTCACCCGCATCGTGTAGAGCGTGCCGCCCTCGGTGATCTCCGGCATGGCCGCCAGCGTGTTGGGGACGAGCTTCATGGGCCGCGCCAGGTAGTCGTATTCCAGCGGCGTCTCGAAGACGTTGGCGATGAGATAACCCGAATAGAGGTCGGAGAGCTCCACCGGGTCGAAACCGGTCTCGGCGATGGGGAAGGCGTAACGCAGGACCTTGGACGCGTCGGCGGCGGCAACACCCGCAGGCGCGGCGGCCAGCGCGGCAAGGACCAGGGATGCGGCGAATCTCGCCAGTTTCATGGGATCGAGGGTCTCCGGGCTGCGGACGGCGGGTCGGCGTCCATAATGCGCTACACTTCGACCCCGTCGGCGAACGAAAATTTTGCCGCAATTCTACTTCGGAAGGGCACCGCCAATGGGGTTCCTGCAGGGCAAGCGCATCCTCGTCACGGGCATGCTCTCCAACCGGTCCATCGCCTACGGCGTGGCCAGGGCGGTGGTGCGCGAAGGCGCGCAGGTGGCGTTCACCTATCAGGGCGAAGGCATACGCGAGCGCGTGGCGGATCTCGCCCGGGAGTTCGGCGATGCGCCGATCTATCCCTGCGACGTGGCCGACGACGGGCAGATCGACGCCCTGTTCCCCGCGCTTGCGAAACACTGGCCCGAGGGCTTCGACGGCCTCGTGCACGCCATCGCCTTCGCCCCGCGCGAGGCGCTCAAGGGCGAGTTCCACGAAAGCGTCACGCGCGAGTCCTTCCGCATCGCCCACGACGTCTCCAGCTACAGCCTGGCGGCGCTGGCCAAGGCCGCGGCGCCGCACCTGCAGGGCCGCAAGGGGGCGATCGTCACCCTGAGCTACCTGGGGGCCGTGCGCTCCATTCCGCGCTACAACGTCATGGGGCTCGCCAAGGCGAGCCTGGAGGCCTGCGTGCGCTATCTGGCGGCCGGGCTCGGGCCGCAGGGCATCCGCGTCAACGCGATTTCGGCCGGCCCGATCAAGACCCTGGCCGCGGCCGGCATCGGCGACTTCGGCCGGATCTTCAAGTTCGTCGAGAAGAACGCGCCGCTGCGCCGCAACGTCTCGGCCGAGGAGGTGGGCAACGTCGCCGCGTTCCTGCTCTCGGACCTCGCCAGCGGGATCACCGGCGAAGTGACCTACGTCGACGCCGGCTTCAGCACCACCACCGCGGGCCTCTTCGAGGACTGAGGGAAAAAGGGGCCAGGCTCGAATTTGTGGGGGCCATACCCCCACAAATTCGAGCCTGGCCCCTTTTTCCTAAGGTGCGGCCTTCTTCTCGAGGGCGTCCTTCTTCACCTCGACGCCGATGCGGCCGCGCAGGCTGGCGAGCACGGATTCGAGCTCGCTTACCGCCACGGTCTGCTTGAGGCGCTCGGCCAGCGCCTTGCGCTTCTCCTCGTCGATCTTGTCCACCTCGATCACCTTGGTGACCTTCACGAGCGCAAAGCCGGCCGGCGTCGGAACGCCGACGACGGCGGGGAGCTTCTTGCCGTCGACGCGGAAGACCTTGTCGAGCACCTGGGGCGAGAGCCCGCCGGGCTTCTGGCGGCTCACCGCGAGGGGTGCCGGCCACTTGAGGTCGCCCTCCTTGCCCTCGGCCGCGGCCTTCAACTTCGCCTCGCCGTCGGCCGTGGCGAGCTTCATGGTCTCCTCGCGCCGGACGCGCTGCTCGATCACGGCCTTCACCGTCTCGAAGGGCCGCTGCTCGGCCGGCTTGTGCTCCACGACGCGCGCGGCGACGATCACGCCGGGCGCCACCTCAATGGCCGCGGTGTTGCGCTTGGCCTTGATGGCGTTGTCGGAGAAGATCTCCGCCAGGAGCTTGGGGTTGGCGAGGACGGGCGGCGCCCCGCCGATCTTCGCGAACCAGCCCGACTGCTGGATGCCGAGCGAGTACTGGTCGGCCGCGGGCTTCAGGCTCGTCGACTGCTCGTAGACCATGTTGGTGAGGCCCTCGGCCACGTCCGGGAAGCGGCGCGCGGCGGCGCCCTTCCTGAGCTCCGCCTCGATTTCCGGCGCGGCCTCCGCGACGCTCTTGCCCTTTTCCGGCTTGATGTCGGTGACGCGGATGACGTGGTAGCCGAACTCCGAGAGGACCGGCCCGATGATCTCGTCCTTCTTCGCCGCGAA
>CAZOIB010000095.1:0-2147 GCA_964579785.1 uncultured Lysobacter sp.
GGCGGCTACGTCACCTCCAACTGGGAGCTCTACAAGGCGGAGACGGAGCTGGTGACGGTGTTCTGCGCGGCCGGCGTGCGGCTGCGCTTCTTCCACGGTCGTGGCGGCACCGTGGGACGCGGCGGCGGGCCTTCGTACGAAGCCATCCTCGCGCAGCCGCCGGGAAGCGTGCAGGGGGAGCTGCGGCTCACCGAGCAGGGGGAAGTGATCGCGAGCAAGTACGCGAACCGCGACATCGGGCGCCGCAATCTCGAAGCGCTGGTCGCCGCCACGGTACGCGCCACGCTCGACGAGGCGCCGCGCGAGGAGCACGCCGAATACCACGCGGCGATGGAGGAGATCTCGGCCGCCGCGATGGCCTCGTACCGCGGGCTCGTCTACGAGACGGACGGGTTCGTCGACTACTTCCGCGCCTCCACGCCCATCCGCGAGATCGCGGAGCTCAACATCGGCTCGCGGCCGGCCTCGCGCAAGCCCTCGCAGCGCATCGAGGACCTGCGCGCGATTCCGTGGGTGTTCTCCTGGGCGCAGTGCCGCGTCATGCTGCCGGGGTGGTACGGCCTGGGCAGCGCCGTGGACGCCTATGTGGCCAGGCACGGCGAGAAGGGCCGGGCACTCCTCGCCGAGATGTGGCGGGAATGGCCGTTCTTCCGCGCCATGCTCTCCAACCTCGAGATGCTGCTCGCCAAGGCGGACCTCGCGGTGGCCGCGCGCTACAAGGAGCTCGTTCCCGATGCGCAACTCGCCGACGCGATCTTCGGGCGCATCCGCCGCGAGCTCGACCTGACGGTGAAGGCCTACTTCGGCATCACCGCCAGCGCCGGCTTTCTCGAGACCAACCCGGCGCTCGCGCGCTCCATCCGCAACCGCTTTCCCTATCTCGACCCCCTGAACCACCTGCAGGTCGAGCTGCTCAAGCGCTACCGCGCCGGCGACGCGGCGGAGAAGGTGAAGCGCGGAATCCACCTGACCATCAACGGCCTGGCCGCCGGTCTGCGCAACTCCGGCTAATCCGGTACCAGGTACATGTACCGGGTACATGTACCTGGTACCGGTCCCTACACAGTGCCGGAGGCGCGAAGGCGCGCGATGCGCGCCTCGTCGTAGCCCAGTCCGCTGAGGACTTCGTCGGTGTGCTCGCCGAGTTTCGGGCCGATCCAGCGGGTGCCGCCAGGCGTCTCGGAGAGCTTCGGCACGATGCCGGGCAGCAGCAGGTCCCGTTCGCCCAGCTTGTGGCGCTCGATCATGCCGCGCGCCTGGAAGTGAAGGTCGGCGGCGATGTCGGCGATGGAGTAGATGCGCCCCGACGGCACCTCGGCCTCCTCCAGCACCGCCAGCGCCTCGGCGAGATCGACCGTGGCCGTCCATTGGCCGATGGCGCGGTCCAGGTCCTCGGTGCGTTTCACGCGCCCCGCGTTGTCGGCGAGCTCGGGATCGTCGGCGAGATCGGGCCGGCCGATCGCCTTCATCATGCGCTTGAAGATGGAGTCGGCATTGGCGCCGATCACGACGTACTTGCCGTCCCGGCACTGGTAGGTGTTGGACGGAACGATGCCCGGCAGCGCCGCGCCCGTGCGCTCACGGATGTTGCCGCCCATGCCGTACTCGGGAAGCATCGATTCCATCATCGCGAACACGGCCTCGTAGAGGGCCACATCCACCACCTGGCCCCGGCCCGACGTGGCGCGGTGGAAGATGGCCGACAGCGCGCCGATGACGCCGAACATCGCCGCGAGCGAGTCGCCGATGGAAATGCCGACGCGGACCGGGGCGCGATCGGGGTATCCGGTGATGTAGCGCATGCCGCCCATCGACTCGCCGATGGCGCCGAAGCCGGGGCGGTCCTTGTACGGCCCCGTCTGCCCGAACCCCGACAGCCGCACCATCACGAGGCCCGGATTGGCGGCCGACAGCGTGTCGTAGCCGAGGCCCCACTTCTCCATGGTGCCGGGACGGAAGTTCTCGACGACGATGTCCGCCTTCGCCGCCAGGTCGCGCACGATCTGCTGCCCCTCGGGCGCCTTCAGGTTCACCGTGACCGACTTCTTGTTGCGCGCCTGCGCATACCACCAGAGCGAATTGCCCTCGTGCAGCTGGCGCCACTTGCGCAGCGGATCGCCGTCGCCGGGCGTCTCGATCTTGATCAC
>CAZOIB010000096.1:0-5196 GCA_964579785.1 uncultured Lysobacter sp.
GAGGACGACATCCCGTTCTGAGCTTGAAGGAACGGCCACGCGCCCCCACTGTCGAATCCCGAGCCGGCGCTCCCCGCCCAACCAACCCGAAAAGACATGAAACGCATCGTCCTCTTCCTCGCCACCAACCTCGCTGTGATGCTGGTGCTTTCGGTCACGCTGAACGTGCTGGGCGTGAACCGCTTCCTCGCGGCCGATGGCCTGAACGTCGGCATGCTCGTGGTGTTCTCCGCGGTCGTGGGCTTCGGCGGGGCGATCATCTCGCTCCTGATGTCCAAGCCGATGGCCAAGTGGTCGACCGGCGCGCACGTGATCGAGGCGCCGCAGAGCGCGGACGAGCAGTGGCTGGTGAACACCGTGAAGCGCCTGGCGGACAAGGCCGGGATCGGCATGCCCGAGGTCGCCGTGTACGAGGGCGAGCCGAACGCCTTCGCCACCGGCGCCTTCCGCGATTCGTCGCTGGTCGCGGTTTCCACCGGACTCCTGCACTCGATGACCCGGGAGGAAGTGGAAGCCGTCCTCGCCCATGAGGTCGCGCACGTGGCCAACGGCGACATGGTCACCCTCACGCTCATCCAGGGCGTGGTGAACACGTTCGTCGTCTTCCTGGCGCGGGTCGTCGGCACGCTCGTGGACAAGGCGGTATTCCGCACGGAGCGGGGCGTCGGCCCCGGGTATTTCGTCACGGTCGTGATCTGCGAGATCGTGTTCGGGCTCCTCGCGTCGATCATCGTGGCTTGGTTCTCGCGCCAGCGCGAGTTCCGCGCCGATGCGGGGGCGGCGAGCTACCTCGGCACGCCGCGACCGATGGTCTCCGCGCTGCGCCGTCTCGGCGGCCTCGAGCCGGGCGAGCTGCCGAAGGCGTTCCAGTCGTCGGGCATTTCCGACAAGGCGGGCTTCATGGCCCTCTTTTCGACCCATCCCCCGATCGAGGCGCGCATCGCCGCCCTCGAAGCGCGGGGTTGACGGCCGGCGCGCCTCCACAAAGGCAGCCCGCGCGGCTCGCCTTCCTCGTCGCGCTCACCGTCTTTGCGCACACGGCGTTCAACGGCAGCCGCGTCACCGTCTCGCTCTACGCCCTGAGCCTGCAGTCGACGCCGCTGACCGTGGGCGTCCTCGTGTCCCTCTACTCGCTGCTGCCGATGTTCCTGTCGGTGGGCGCGGGGCGGATGGTCGACCGCGTGGGTCCCGCGCGGCCGCTCCTGTGGTCGGCGGCGGCACTCGCCCTGGGCGTGGGGCTGCCGTTCGTCGTGCCGGGGCTTCCTGCCCTCTACATCGCGTGCGCCGTCATCGGCCTCGCCTTCATGGTGTTCCACATCGCCGTGCAGAGCGCAGTGGGAGCGCTCAGCGATCCGAGCGAGCGCGCCGTGAACTTCAGCTGGCTGGCGCTCGGCTTTTCCATTTCCGGATTCCTCGGTCCCACGACGGCCGGGCTGGCGATCGACTTCGTGGGGCACCGCGCCACCTTCGGCATACTCGCGGCCTTCGCCGTCGTGGCGGTGCTGGCGCTGGCGATCGTGAAACCCCGGATCGCGCGCGCGCAGGCCGGCAAGGCTTCGGGCGGAGACCTGGCTGGACTCCTCGAGAGCGCCCAGCTGCGCCGCGTGTTCCTGGTCACCGGCATCCTCGCCATGGCCTGGGACCTCTTCTACTTCGTGATGCCGATCTACGGAACCTCGATAGGCCTGACCGCCTCGACGATCGGCGCGATCCTCGGTTCGTTCGCGCTCGCGACCTTTCTCGTGCGCCTGTTCCTGCCGTGGATGGCGCGGCGGCTGCCCGAGTGGCAGCTGGTGACGGCCACGCTCTTCATCGCGAGCATCGCCTATGCGCTCTTTCCGCTGGTGCGGACGGTGCCGCTCATCGCCGCCATCGCCTTCCTGCTGGGCCTCGGGCTGGGCGCGTCGCAGCCGAGCCTCATGTCCCTCATCCAGCACGCCACGCCGGCCGGACGGCTGGGCGAGGCGCTGGGCGTGCGCACCACGGTGATGAACATGAGCCACACCCTGCTGCCCCTGCTGTTCGGAGGCGTGGGCACCGCCCTCGGGATGGGGCCGGTGTTCTGGGCCATGGCCGTTTCCCTCGGCGCCACCGGCGTATTCGCGAGGCGCCATCGCGCGGGCCCTTGAGACTGCTCCCCGGAAACCGGCGTGATGCGCCAAGTGCTTGTGTTAAAATGATTATTTTTCGCGTCCCGAGGCGACCATGCCCATTTACGAATACCGCTGCGCGAGCTGTGGCCACCAGCAGGAGTTCCTCCAGAAGTTGAGCGACCCGCCGCACACGCGCTGCACGCAGTGCGGGGCGGAGTCGTTCGCGAAGATGGTCACCGCAGCCGGCTTCCAGCTGAAGGGCAGCGGCTGGTACGCCACGGACTTCAAGGGCAGCGGCCAGAAGCCGGCGGCGAAAGCCGAGGGTGCGGCGGGCGAATCGAAAGGCGACGCGGCGAAACCCGCGGCGCCGGCTTGCGGCACCGGCGCCTGTCCGGCCTGCCAGTAAGGCGCGGCGCGTGACCGTTCCGGCTCCGTAGCGATGCGCAGGCGTGTCATGGCGACGCTGAGGCGTTACCTCATTGCCGGGCTCCTGGTGTGGATACCACTCGCGATCACCTTCTGGGTGCTCGCGCTGCTGGTGGAGCTCATGGACCAGTCGCTGCTCATCGTCCCGGCCCGCTATCGCAGCGATGCGCTGCTGGGCTTTCACCTGCCCGGGCTGGGCGCCGTCCTCACCATCCTGATCCTGCTCGCCACCGGCGCGGTCGCCGCGAATTTCTTCGGCAAGCGCCTGCTCGTCCTGTGGGAGTCGATCCTCGGCCGCATCCCGATCGTGCGCTCGATCTACGGCGGGGTGAAGCAGATCAGCGACACGCTCTTCTCGCCCGACGGCAAGGCCTTCCGGCGCGCGGTGCTGGTGCGCTACCCGCATGCCGGCGCGTGGACCGTCGCGCTCGTCACCGGCAACCCCGAGCACGAGGTCACCGATCACCTCGGGCACCAGCAGATCTCGGTGTTCGTGCCGACCACGCCGAACATCACGGCGGGCTTCTTCCTGATCGTGCCGCGTTCCGACACGATCGAGCTGCAGATGAGCGTCGACCAGGCGCTCAAGTACATCATCTCCATGGGGGTGGCCGAACCGCCGCGCCCCGGGACCCGGCCCGAGAGCAGCGCCTCCGGGACCGACCTTAATCCGGTGCCGTCGCCGAAAACGTAGGCGGCGGCAAGGCCACCCGATATCCCGAATGACCGGTTCCCGCGATCCCCGCGGGAGCGACGAACGCAATCGCCTCCGGCAAGCGAGGCACAGAAGAGAACATGCGAACCGAATACTGTGGACTGATCGACAAGCGTTTCCTGGGCAAGACCGTCACCCTGTACGGCTGGGCGCATCGCCGCCGCGACCACGGCGGCGTCATCTTCATCGACCTGCGCGACCGCGAGGGACTCGTGCAGGTGGTGAGCGACCCCGACCGCAAGGAGACCTTCGCCAACGCCGACCGCGTGCGCAACGAATTCGTCCTGCGCGTGACGGGCGTGGTGCGGCCGCGGCCCGCGGGAACCGTGAATCCGGGCCTGAAGAGCGGCGCGATCGAGGTGCTGGCGCACGAGCTGGAGATCCTCAATCCCGCGACCACGCCGCCGTTCATGATGGACGACGAGACGCTGTCCGAGGAAGTGCGCCTGCGCTACCGCTACCTCGACCTGCGCCGCGAGCCGATGCAGAAGGCGCTGAAGTTGCGGCACCGCACGGCGAAGGCGGTGCGCGAGTACCTCGACGACCACGGCTTCATCGATGTGGAGACGCCCGTGCTCTACAAGTCCACGCCGGAGGGCGCGCGCGAGTTCCTCGTGCCCTCGCGCATCCACGACGGCCAGTTCTACGCGCTGCCGCAATCGCCGCAGCTGTTCAAGCAGCTGCTCATGATCGCGGGCTTCGACCGCTACTACCAGATCGTCAAGTGCTTCCGCGACGAGGACCTGCGCGCCGACCGCCAGCCCGAATTCACGCAGATCGACATCGAGACCTCGTTCCTTTCCGAGCGCGAGATCCAGGACGTCATGGAAGGCCTCGTGCACCACGTCTTCAAGCGGGTCCTCGACGTGGACCTGCCGCCGTTCCCGCGCATCGCCTATGCCGAAGCGATGGCGAAGTACGGCAGCGACAAGCCCGACCTGCGCGTGAAGCTCGAGCTCGCCGATCTCACCGACCTCATGAAGGGTGTCGACTTCAAGGTCTTCCGCGCCGCCGCCGACCTGCCCGACGGGCGCGTGGCGGCCCTGCGCGTGCCCGGCGGCAACGCCGCCTTCACGCGGAAGGAGCTCGACGACCTGGCGCCCTTCGTCGCCATCTACGGCGCCAAGGGCCTCGCCTACATCCGCGTCAACGACCGCAGCAAGCCGAACGAGGAGGGCCTGCAGTCGCCCATCGTGAAGTTCTTCAAGCCGGCGGAGCTCGCCGCCATCCTCGAGCTCACCGGCGCGCAGGACGGCGACGTGATCTTCTTCGGCGCCGATCGCCGCAAGGTGGTGAACGACGCCATGGGGGCGCTGCGCGTGAAGGTCGGCCACGAGAAGGGGCATGCCGAGCCGGGCTGGCGTCCGTGCTGGGTCCTCGACTTTCCCGCCTACGAATACGACGAGGAGGGCAAGCGCTGGATGGCCGCGCACCACCCGTTCACGAGCCCGAAGGACGAGCACATCGCGCTCATGTCCTCGGACCCGGGCAAGGTGCTCGCCAAGGCCTATGACATCGCCCTCAACGGCTGGGAGATCGGCGGCGGATCGGTGCGGATCCATCGCGCCGAAGTGCAGGCGCAGCAATTCAAGACGCTGGGCATCGGCGACGAGGAGGCGCGCGCGAAGTTCGGCTTCCTGCTCGATGCGCTCGCCTACGGGGCGCCGCCGCACGGCGGCATCGCCTTCGGCTTCGACCGCATGGTGGCGCTGATGGCGGGTGTGGACCAGATCCGCGACGTGATCGCCTTCCCGAAGACGCAGCGCGGCCAGGACCTCATGGTCGAGGCGCCCAGCCCGGTGACCGAGCGGCAGCTGCGCGAGCTGCACATCCGGCTGCGTAGTCAGGCGCAGCCACCTTCGTCCCCCTCTCCCTTGGGAGAGGGCCGGGGTGAGGGTAAGGCGTGACGATCGCCCTCATTGCCCACGGCGGCGCCGGCAAGTGGCGCCCGGGCTCCGATGA
>CAZOIB010000097.1:0-2158 GCA_964579785.1 uncultured Lysobacter sp.
CTCTGCCGCACGTCTGTGAAACTCTTATCGTCTTATCGGCGGCAATCGGCGGGGCATCGGCGGACATCGGCGTTCCCCGGGGTACCCACGCATGCCTAAGCGCACCGATATCCAGAGCATCCTGATCATCGGCGCCGGCCCGATCGTCATCGGCCAGGCGTGCGAGTTCGACTATTCCGGCGCGCAGGCCTGCAAGGCGCTGCGCGACGAGGGCTACCGCGTGATCCTGGTGAACTCGAACCCCGCCACGATCATGACCGACCCCGAGATGGCCGATGTCACCTACATCGAGCCCATCACCTGGCGCATGGTCGAGAAGATCATCGAGCGCGAGCGTCCCGACGCGCTGCTGCCCACCATGGGCGGGCAGACGGCGCTCAACTGCGCGCTCGACCTCGCCAGGCACGGCGTGCTCGAGAAGTACGGCGTCGAGATGATCGGCGCCAAGAAGGAGGCCATCGACAAGGCCGAGGACCGCGAGAAGTTCAAGAACGCCATGGCGAAGATCGGCCTGGCGAGCGCGCGCTCGGCGCTGGCGCACTCCCTCGAGGAGGCCCTCCAGGTGCAGGCGAGCGTGGGCTTCCCCACGATCATCCGCCCTTCGTTCACGCTCGGCGGCGCGGGCGGGGGCATCGCCTACAACATGGAGGAGTTCACCGCCATCTGCGAGCGCGGGCTGGAGGCTTCCCCCACCAAGGAGCTCCTGATCGAGGAGAGCGTCATCGGCTGGAAGGAGTTCGAGATGGAGGTGGTCCGCGACAAGGCGGACAACTGCATCATCATCTGCTCCATCGAGAACCTCGATCCGATGGGTGTCCACACCGGCGACTCGATCACCGTCGCCCCGGCGCAGACGCTCACGGACAAGGAATACCAGATCATGCGCGACGCCTCGATCGCGTGCCTGCGCGAGATCGGCGTGGAGACGGGCGGCTCCAACGTGCAGTTCGCCATCAATCCCGACGACGGACGCATGGTCATCATCGAGATGAACCCGCGCGTGTCGCGCTCCTCGGCGCTCGCCTCCAAGGCCACGGGGTTCCCGATCGCCAAGATCGCGGCCAAGCTCTCCGTGGGCTACACGCTCGACGAGCTGGCCAACGAGATCACGGGCGGGGCGACGCCTGCCTCCTTCGAGCCCACGATCGACTACGTGGTGACGAAGGTGCCGCGCTTCGCCTTCGAGAAGTTCCCGCAGGCCGACGACCGCCTCACCACGCAGATGAAGAGCGTGGGCGAGGTGATGGCGATCGGGCGCAACTTCCAGGAGTCGCTGCAGAAGGCCCTGCGCGGCCTCGAGGTGGGCGTGGACGGCTTCAACCTCAAGTCCGTCGACATGGAGCGGATCGAGGACGAGCTCGCCTATCCGCGCGCCGAGCGCCTCTGGTACGTGGCGGACGCCTTCGGCATCGGCATGTCGCTGGAGGAGATCCATCACTTCACCCGGATCGACCCCTGGTTCCTCGCGCAGATCAAGGACCTGGTCGACACCGAGCTCGCCGTCGAGAAGCGCACCCTCGCCGACTTCCCCGCCGACGAGCTGCGTGCGCTCAAGCGCAAGGGCTTTTCCGACCGGCGCCTGGCGCACCTGTGGAAGACGAGCGAGCAGCAGGTGCGCGCGCGCCGCCACGCCTTCGGTATCCGACCCGTCTACAAGCGCGTCGACACCTGCGCGGCCGAGTTCGCCACGAAGACCGCCTACATGTACTCCACGTACGACGAGGAGGACGAGTCGGAGCCGACGGATCGCCGCAAGATCATGGTGCTGGGCGGCGGGCCCAACCGCATCGGGCAGGGGATCGAGTTCGACTACTGCTGCGTCCACGCGGCCCTCGCCCTGCGCGAGGACGGCTACGAGACGATCATGGTCAACTGCAACCCGGAGACCGTCTCGACCGACTACGACACCTCCGACCGCCTCTATTTCGAGCCGCTCACCCTCGAGGACGTCCTCGAGATCGTCGACAAGGAGAAGCCGGAAGGCGTCATCGTGCCGTTCGGGGGGCAGACGCCGCTCAAGCTCGCGCGCGACCTCGAGGCGGCCGGCGTGCCCATCATCGGCACGAGCCCGGATTCGATCGACAAGGCCGAGGACCGGGAGCGCTTCCAGCAGATGCTGCACGAGCTGAAGCTCCTGCAGCCGCCCAACCGCACGGCC
>CAZOIB010000098.1:0-2070 GCA_964579785.1 uncultured Lysobacter sp.
CGGCACGCAGTCCTTCGCGGCGACGAGACCGAAATCGAGCGAGCCGGCATAGCTCTGCACGGTGATGTTGAGCCCCAGCCCGTGCTCGACGATGGAAACCGGCCACCACGTCTTCATGCGCGCACCGGCCAGATAAAGCGGCGCCTGCGGACCGGGCACGTTGGAGACGACGAGGTTCGCGAGCGGCGGAAACGACTTGACGCCCTGCGCGTAACCGTAGGCGCGGGCGATGGCCCCGAGCACCCACGGCGCCCCGAGCGACGGGAAATCCATCGGGATGATCGACTTCGCCCGGATCGTGATCGCCTTCGCGTTGCCGGCGGAGGCGCGTATGGCCTGCAGGCGCTCGCGCGGATCCGCAATGTGGGTGGCGAGATTCGCCAGGACCAACGTCGCGCGCGTGGAGTAGAGGGAATCGCCCTCCGCGCGCAGCGACACCGGCATGGCGGCCACGAGCGGCTTCCCCGGCAGGGACTTGCGGCCGATCAGGTAACGGCGCACGGCACCGCTCACGAGAGCGAGCAGGACGTCGTTCACCTTGGCCTCGTGGCGCTTCGCGATGGCCTTCACTTCCGCGAGCGGGATCGAGGCGGTGGCAAAGGTGCGCGCGCCGGTGATGGGGCCGTTGAGGAGCGTGTGCGGGCCGATGGGCAGGCCGCGCCCGGACCGCGCACCCTTCGCCGCGCCCAGGCCGGCAAACGAGTCGAGGCTCGCGCCCACGACACGCGCCACCTCGGGCACGGAGCGCAGGAGCTTCCCGACCTCGCCGGCGCTCTTCACGATGGCGGCGCCGAGCAGTTCCGCCACGCCCGGGGAGTCTTCCAGCCTGCGCGCCCCATGCCTCGCCACCTTCCGCGGCCTGGGCGTCACGTCGAGAATCGCCTCGGCGAGCTGCACGCCGGCCGCGCCGTCCAGCGTGGCGTGGTGGATCTTCGAGTACCAGGCGACTTCGCCCGACGCAAGCCCCTCGATGATGCAGAACATCCAGAGCGGGCGGCTGCGATCGAGGAGCTCGGCATGCAGCTTCGCCACGGCGGCCTCGAGGGCGGCCATCGTGCCGGGCTTCGGCAGCCTGATGCGGCGGATGTGATGGTCGAGATCGATCGCCTGGTCCTCCACCCACACGGGGCTCGCCAGGTCGAATGGCAGCGTGGCGATGCGGCGCGTGAAGACGGGGACGAGGTGCAGCCGGTCGGCGATGTGCTTCCTCGCCCGCTCGAAGTAGGTCGCGCGGCCGCGGGCCGGCACCTCGTAGAGATGCAGCGAACCCACGTGCATCGGCGTCTCGGGGGTTTCCAGGTACAGGAAAGCGGAATCGATACCGGAGAGAGGCTTCACGCCACGAATGGTAGTGGTTCGGGGACAGGATTTGGGGAATGGGCCAAAATAGCCCTTTCGCGCAGCGCAGCAACCGCCCCGAGCACCCATGCCCAACGATACGAAGACGCCGGAAGGCGCCCACCTCACCAATTTCATCAAGCAGCGCATCGAGGCCGATCTCGCCTCGGGCAAGTACGCCCAGCGCCGCTGGGGCGGCAAGCCCGGCAAGCTCGATGTCCACGCCGACGCGCCCCTCGACATGGCGAAGATCCGCACGCGCTTCCCGCCGGAGCCCAACGGCTACCTGCACATCGGGCACGCCAAGTCGATCTGCCTGAACTCGGGGCTGGCCCGCAAGTATGGCGGCAAGTTCAATCTGCGCTTTGATGACACCAACCCGGCCAAGGAAGAGCAGGAGTATGTGGACTCCATCAAGGCGGACGTCAAGTGGTTGGGTGCGGACTGGGACCCCCCCTCCCCGCACGGCGGGGGTCTGTACTTCGCCTCGGACTACTTCGGGCAGATGTACGAGTTCGCGTTGGAACTGATCAAGAAGGGGAAGGCGTACGTGTGTGACCTTTCGGGGGACGAGGTGTCGGCGCGCCGGGGCAAGCCGGGGGTGCCGGCGACCAGCCCGTACCGGGATCGCCCGATTGAAGAAAGCCTGCGGCTGATCGAGGAGATGAAGAGCGGCAAACACCCCAACGGGGCCAAGTCCGTCCGCGCGAAGATCGATCTGGCGAGCCCGAA
>CAZOIB010000099.1:0-17710 GCA_964579785.1 uncultured Lysobacter sp.
TCTCCAGGCTCTTGCTGCGCTCCGGGCGCAGCTCGGGGTTGGGCACGTAGAAGTCGGATGCGGGGGCGTAGAGGTCGAAGAAGGTGGGCGCGCGATAGCCGCGCCCGGCGGTCGTCGTGACGAGTCCCACGCCCGGCCACGGCGCGCCGTAGCTCACGCTGCCGGTGTTGCGCCCGCCGAACTGGTCGTCGTCGTCGCGGCGCACGGAGGCCTCGACGAGCTGGCCCTGCAGGTTCTCCTTGATCGCGAGGAAGCCCGAATTGGTGTCGCGGCGCGTCTGCGTGAAGGCCGTGTCCGACAGCACCTCCTGGCGCACGGTCTCGAGTCCGGCGATGATCGTGCCCAGCTTGGTGCCGAACTCGTTCGTCCACGACGCCTGCGCCTGGCGCGTCTCGAAGCGCGACGGGAAATACCCCTCGATCTCCAGCTTGTCGCGGCCCTCGCCGAGGGTCACGCGGCTCAACCACCACGGCTCGAAGTAGCGGAACGAGCTCAGCTGCGCGCCGGCGAGCGTCTGCTTGTTGATGTCGTTGGCGAAGCGCCCGGCGGCATCGGGACAGCCGTCGTAGTGCGCCTTGCCCTGGCTCACCCAGCCGGCGAGCGTGATCGTCTCCCCGTTCCACGCGTTGGCGACCACCTTCAGGTTGGCGTAGCCGTTCTCGTAGGGGTCGCGATCGGGGTCGTGGCACCAGGCGCGGTCGTTGGTGGCGCTCGGGGCGTCGACCTTGCGTGCGCCTGCGGCAAAGGACACGGTGGTGTCGCGATCGATGGCGGTAAAGCCCACGCTCGCGTTCATGTCCGAGTCGGTGCCGTACGCGGCCGTGCCGAAGAGGCGCGGCCGCACCGAGGCGCGCGTGAAAACCTGCACCACGCCGCCGATCGCGTCCGGTCCATAGAGGCTGGAGAGCGGGCCCTTCACCACCTCGATGCGCTCGATGAGGTCGAGGGGAATGTTCTCGAGCGACGTGGTGCCCACGGTGGCGGAACTCACGCGCAGGCCGTCGACCAGCACCAGCGTCTGGCCGGCGTTGGCGCCGCGCAGGAAGAGGCCGGCGGGCTGCCCCGGCCCGCCGGTGCCGCGGAACTCCACCTGCGCCTCGCGCTGCAGCAGCTCGGCGAGCGACACGGGCCCGGCGCGGTCGATCTCCTCGCGCGAGATGACGACGACGTCGCGCAGCGCATCGACCGCCCGCTGCGGGCTGCGCGTGGCGGTGACGACCATCGAATCGAGCGACTGGAAGGCGAGGGTGGGTGCGGGAGACGCGTACTGCTGCGCCTGGGCGCCGAACACCACGGCGGCGGCGAGACCGGCCAGTGGCGAGAATTTCATGATGGGAGGGTCCTTGGTCCGCGCGAGCCAGCGTCCCCGCAAGCCCGCAGATGCAGTTTCCCCCGAAAAAGGGGCCAGGCTCGATTTTCACGGGTTGCGAAAATCGAGCCTGGCCCCATTTTCAGGGGCCGTCGCGAACGGGCCGGTCTCCGGGCTCGCCAGTCTTGACCCCCGCCTTCCCGCGGGTCTTGCCGCAGTGGCATCGAAGGGGGTCCGCACTGGCTTACCGTTGCGGGGGCAGCGCCGGCATTCCACCGGCTTCCCGAGCACCCGGGCGCAACCGCGATGATACGCCTGAGGCTGCCGGCAGGACTATTGTTACATTCGAAACCACTTTCAAATTAGGCGCTTACACGTTGACGCGGAAATACTTTTCCAATAGGGTGACGGCATGGATTCCGAGCTCTCCGCACTCGAGGCGAAGATCGAACAGGTGGTCGCGCAACTGAAGCAGTTGCGCGACGAGGGACGTGAGCTGCGCCAGCAACTGGCGGCACGGTCCGACGAGAATGTGCGCCTCGCCGAAAAGCTCGCCGCCGCCAAGACGCGCATCGAGGCGCTGCTCAAGCAGATCCCCGAGACCGAGCCATGAGCGCGCACGACGCAAGGGCGGCCGACAAGGGCGTCACCATCCAGATTCTCGGCCGCGAATTCCGTGTCGCCTGCCCCGAAGGCGAGGAAAAGCAGCTGCAGGCATCGGTGGAGTACGTCAATCGCCGCATGAAGGAATTGCGCGATACCAGCAAGGTCACGGGCAACGAGCGCATCGCCATCATGGCCGCCCTCAACATCGCCCACGAGTTTCTCGCGCACAGGCCGGCGAAGGCCGCGCCCGGCGTTGACGGTGCGGACTTTCGGCGTAGAATCGCCGCGATGCAGGAGACGCTGGATTCGGCGCTCGCCGCCGACCAGGACAAGCTCTTCTAGCAACAGGTTGGGGACCGTCCCTGATCGTTGCCGGTTTCCTGCGGTGTTCGTCCGGGCTTACATCTTCGAGCCGATAATCTGTTAAGCATGGACGCCCGCCTGATGAGTGCTATTGTGCGCGTCCCATGCGGATGTACCTGCGGCACTCGGTGGACGACCGCCTTGAACCTGTGGGTTCGAGTGCGGCCCGGACGAACACCGCAGGAAATCGCGAAATGATGTCCCACTGGCTGATGAAATCCGAGCCGGACGAGTTCTCGATCGACGACCTCGCCCGCGCGCCGAAGAAATCCGTGCCGTGGTTCGGCGTGCGCAACTACCAGGCCCGCAACTACATGCGCGACGCGATGCGCGTCGGCGACGGCGTGCTCTTCTATCACTCCAGCTGCGCGGTCCCCGGCATCGCCGGGCTGGCGGAGGTGGCCAGCACGCCCTACCCCGATGCCACGCAGTTCGACCCGAAGAGCCCGTACTTCGACCCGAAGTCCACGCGCGAGAATCCGCGCTGGGTGCTCGTCGACGTGAAGCTCGTGCGCAAGACCCGCCTCGTATCGCTCGACGAGCTGCGCGCGCGCGCCGACCTCGCCGACATGGTGGTGCTGCGCCGCGGCAACCGCCTTTCCATCACGCCGGTCACGCCGCGGGAGTGGACGATCGTCTCGAGGCTTGCCGCGCGCGATGCCCGGTGACCCCCTCACCTGGCTGATCTACGCCGCCCTCGGCGTCTTCGTCGGCTTTTTCTCGGGGCTGCTCGGCATCGGCGGGGGCTCGATGATCGTTCCCACGCTGGGGCTCGCGTTCGTCGCCTTCGGCTTCGCGCCGGAACTGGTGATGCACCTGTCGCTCGGCACCTCGCTCGCGGCGATCATCATGGCCACCGCCTCCGGCGCCCGGGCGCACCATGCGCACGGGGCCGTGCGCACCGACATCGTGAGGGCGCTGGCGCCGGGCATCGCGCTGGCGGGAGTCGCCGCCGGAGCCATCGCCCGCGCGGCACCCGTGGCCTTTCTCAAGGTCTTCTTTCTCGCCTTCGTCTGCTACGTCACCCTGCAGATGCTGTTCGGCCTGAAGCCCACGCGCGTGCGCCCCATGCCGGGCACCGCTGGCCTGGTAGGCGCCGGCGCACTGATCGGCGGCATGTCCGGGCTGGTCGGCGTCGGCGGGGCGATGATCTCGGTGCCCTTCATGACGATGTGGGGCGTGCCGTTTCACGTCGCCATCGGCACCTCGGCCGCGATCAGCTTCGTGGTGGCGGTTGCGGGCACGGCGGGCTATGTGGTCGCAGGGCTCACCGCGCCTGCGCTGCCCGAATGGTCCGTCGGCTATGTCTACCTGCCGGCCCTCCTGGGCATTTCGGTGACGAGCGTCTTCGTCGCGCCCTGGGGCGCGAGGCTCGCGCACCGCCTCCCGGTAGGCCACCTCAAGAAGGCCTTCGCGGTCTTCCTGTTCGCGCTCGCCGTGAAGCTCTTCACCGCGCTCTGAGGCGGAGCGTGGCAGCGCGAACGGCTGGCGCGGCGTAAAATTCCCACCTTCAGCCCGAAGATGTCCCCTCCCCATTGAAGATCCTCATCCTCGGCGCCGGCCAGGTCGGCGCCAGCGTGGCAGAAAGCCTCGTCTCGGAGAAGAACGACGTCACGGTCGTCGACACCAGCGCCGAGCGCCTGCGGGATCTGCAGAACCAGTTCGACCTGCGCACCGTCGTGGGCAACGCGGCGCACCCCGAGGTGCTCGCCGAGGCCGGCGCCGCCGACACCGACATGCTCTTCGCGGTGACCGCGAGCGACGAGACCAACCTGGTGGCCTGCAAGGTGGGGCACGCGGTCTTCAACATCCCGACGCGCATCGCGCGCATCCGCTCCACGTGGTTCGAGCGCCATCCGGACCTGCTCGAGGGCGACTGCTTCTCGGTGAGCCACGCGATCTGCCCCGAGCAGATCGTCACCGAGTACATCCGCAAGCTGATCGAGTTTCCCGAGGCGCTGCAGGTGGCGGAGTTCGCCGGCGGCAAGATCGACGTGGTGGCGGTGCGGGCGGTGGAGGGCGGGCCGATCGTGCGCCACCCGCTGCGCGACCTGGAGAAGATGCTGCCGACCATCGACGTGAAGGTCGCGGCGATCTACCGCAACGACCAGGCGATCCCGCTCGCGCCGGAGACGGTGGTGCAGGCCGGCGACGAGGTGTTCTTCGTCGCGGCCTCGGAGAACATCCGCGAGGTGATGTCCCACATGCGCCACGTCGACCGGCCGGTCGAGCGCGTGATCATCGCCGGCGGCGGCAACATCGGCCTGCGGCTCGCCCGCGCGCTGGAGGGACGGCTCAACGTGAAGGTGATCGAGTCCTCGAAGCGGCGCTGCGAGGTGCTGGCCGGGCAGCTCTCCGCGGCGCTCGTGCTGCACGGCGATGTCAGCAACGAAGACCTGCTCGGCGACGAGAACGTGGACGAGACCGATCTCTTCGTCTCGGTCACCAACGACGACGAGGCGAACATCATGTCGGCGCTGCTCGCCAAGCGCATGGGGGCGCGGCGCGTGATCGCGCTCATCAACCGCCGCGCCTACGGCGACCTGATGCAGGGCGGCCAGATCGACATCGCCATCTCGCCCGCGCAGGCCACGCTGGGCAGTCTCCTCGAGCACGTGCGCCGCGGCGACGTGGTGGCCGTGCACAGCATCCGGCGCGGGAGAGCCGAGGCGCTGGAGTTGATCGCCCACGGCGACCGCAAGAACTCGCGCGTGGTCGGGCGGCGCATCCGCGAGATCGACCTTCCCCCGGGAGCTGCCATCGTCGGCTTGATCCGCGACGGCCGGGTGATCGTCGCCGAGGACGACGGGCACACGATCGAGACCGGCGATCACGTCGTCATCTTCCTCACCAGGAAGCGCATCCTGCCGAAGGTGGAGAAGCTCTTCGAGGTCGGGGTGGGCTTCTTCTAGGCCATGGCGAGCCCCTTGTCGCCGCTGCGCCGGGCGCCCGCCGGCATGCCGGGCCCCATGGACGCGGTCCTGCGCTATTTCCCGGTGCTGCACGTGCTGTCGGGCGCGGTGCTGCTCTTCTCGCCGGCGTTCTTCGTGCCGCTCGCCTTCTCGTTCTCCCTGGCCGACGGCCGCCACGGCGCCTACGGGACGGGATTCCTCGTGACCCTGGTCGCGGGTCTCTTCCTGTTCTTCGCCACGCGCGGCAAGCACCGCCGCGAACTGCAGCCGCGCGACGGGTTCCTGCTGGTGTCCCTCGTCTGGACCGTGGTGCCGGCCTTCGCCACGATACCGCTCCTCATCGCCATTCCGGGACTCAGCTTCACCGATGCCTATTTCGAGGCGATCTCCGGCATGACCACCTCGGGGGCCACGGTGCTATCCGGGCTGGACGCGCTGGAGCCTTCGGTCAACATCTGGCGCACGCTCCTCGTCTGGGTCGGCGGCATGGGCATCATCGTGCTGGCGGTGGCGATCCTGCCGCTGCTGGGCGTGGGCGGCAGCCAGCTCTTCAAGGCCGAGAGCCCGGGGTGCATGAAGGACACCAAGCTCACCCCGCGCATCGGCGACACGGCCAAGGGCCTGTGGGGCGTGTACTCCGCAGTCACGGCCGCCTGCATCGTCTCGTTCCACCTGGCCGGGATGACCTGGGTCGACGCGGTCATCCACGCCTTCTCGACCATGGGGCTGGGCGGATTCTCGTCGCATGACGAGAGCTTCGCCTACTTCCGGTCGCCGGCAATCGAGTGGGTGACCGTCTTCTTCATGCTGGCGGCGAGCCTCAATTTCGCCACGCACTTCCTGGCGGTGCGCAAGCGCTCGCTCGCCCCCTACGTGGCGGACACCGAGGCGCGTAGCGTCATGATCTGGATGGTGGGATCGGTCGTGGGAGTCGCGGCCTTCCTCGTCGCGCAGGACTTCTACCCGGACTTCGCGACGGCGCTGCGCCATGCCGCCTTCAACGTCGTGTCCATCGCCTCGACGACCGGGTTCGCCTCGACCGACTACGCGCAGTGGCCGGTCTTCGCGCCGGTCTGGATGATCTTCCTGTCGTGCTTCGCCACGAGCTCCGGCTCCACGGGCGGGGGCATCAAGATGGTCCGCGCCATCGTCCTCTTCAAGCAGGCGGGGCGCGAGATGACGCGCATCATCCACCCGCGCGCTGTCCTGCCGGTGAAGTTCGGCGAGCAGGTCATCGAGAACAACGTGATCTTCGCCGTGCTCGCCTTCATGCTCATGTACGGCGGCACGGTGATCGTGATGACGATGTTGTTGCTTGCCACGGGCCTCGACGCCATCTCGGCGATCACCGCGGTGCTCGCCTGCATCAACAACATGGGCCCGGGCCTGGGCCTGGTGGGCCCGGCGGCGAACTACTCGGTGCTGAGCGATTTCCAGACCTGGGTCTGCACCATCACCATGCTTCTCGGGCGGCTCGAGCTCTTCACGATGCTCGTGCTCTTCACGCCGGCGTTCTGGCGGAAGTAGGCCGCAGCGCGCCGAGGACGGCGCCCGCGAGCGACCACGCGAGCAGCGCATTGTGGCGCACGAGGAAGTCGTCGGTCATGTTGCGGATCGCGAAACCGGCAACCAGCACGAGCCCGAGCGTCGCGATGGCCCGGCCCCTCGCCCCGGCCGCGAGGCCCGCGGCCATTTCGCGAACCAGCGCCACCACCATCCACGCGAAGAGGGCCATCCCGGCGAGCCCGCCCTGCAGGAGGACGTTGAGGGCGGTGTTGTGGGCGTGCGCGTGCTTGGGATTGTCGACCCCGGGTGTCACGAACATGCGGAAGTCGTACTGCAGGATGCCGCGCCCGTAGCCGTGCCCGGCGAGGGGCGCATCGCCGTGGCGCCGCGCCGCGTAGTCCCAGATGGCGGGCCGCGGGTCGTGCGCGAGCTGCGCCTCGGCGGCGTGCGGGGTGCCGGCTAGGCGCGCGGTGCGCTGCTCGAGGGACGCCAGGAACAGGATGGCGAAGGCCAGCATGGCCAGGGCGGAAACGCCGAGGATCCGGGTGCGATCCCGTCCCGGCAGCGACTGCCACGAGAGTGCCACGGCGAGCGTGGTCATCGCGGCCAGCGCCACCCAGCCGATGCGGTTGTCGTTCCACGACATGACGTAGAGGGTGAGCACGGCGACCGCCGCAAGCATCGCCTGCCTGCCGCGCGCCACCGGCCCGGAGCGCAGGAACAGCCAGGCGAGCAACGGCGCGGCCAGCAGCACGTGCGTGGCGTAAAAGCCCGCGTCGCCGTGCCAATGCCCCGGCTCCCACCACCCCGCCATGACGAGCTGCGCCACGGCGGCGGCGCCGAGGGCCGCGAGCCCCGCGGACAGGCTCCAGGCCCAGAGGTCGATTTCCGCGGCCCCGGTCGTCACCGCATGGAAGACGAGAAAGGCGACGAAGGGGTAGAGCAGGCCCGGCCGCAGCTCCGAGATCGAGTAGGCGGGATCGACGCTCCAGGAAACCGAGGCGATGCACCAGGCGCAGTAGGCGGCGATGGGTGCGAGGACGCGCCAGGAGGGAAGCCGGGGCCCCGCCATGGCGTTCGTCGCCACGCCGTAGAGAGCGCACGTGGTGGCCGCCGCCAGCAGGCCGTTGCGCAGCGCCGCGCTCGATGAGAAGGGCAGGACGAAGAGGAATGCCAGCAGCAGGAACGTGGCGGCCCTGGCCGAGGCCGGCCGCGCGTCTTGCCCGGTGAATTCCATGGCGTCGTGGACGCCTAGATGCCGCACCAGCGCCGCATGAGGGTGGCGAACACATCCACCGACTGCTCGATGCGCGCGGCCGAGCACCACTCGTCCGTCTGGTGGGCGAGTTTCGGCTCGCCGGGGCCGAGGATCACCGCGGGCGGACCGCCGTAGCCCGCCTTGAGGAAGGCGCCGTCGGTGGAGAAGGTGATCGTCTTCGGAGCGGGGCGCCCATCGAGGAACGGCGTGCAGACCTCGAAGACCTCCTGCACCCAGGCATGGGCCGGCTCGGTGTAGAGCGTGGGCGTGTCGACGATCGGCTTCACCGTCGCGCCGCGGGGCGCCAGGAGGTGCGCGAGAGAAGCGCACAGGTGGACGTGGTCGATGCCCGGCACGGTGCGCACGTCGAGCGTGATCTTCGCGGAATCGGGCACGGAGTTGGTATTGAGCCCGCCGCGGATGGTGCCCACGTTGAGGGTGGGGCTGCCCATCACCGGGTGCGACTCGACCGGGAAGCGGAACCCCTCGAGGTCGCCGATCACGCGCGCCATCCTGAGGATGGCGTTGTCGCCGACCTCGGGCATCGAGCCGTGGGCCGTGACGCCGGTGGTCTCGATCTCGAACCAGGCCAGTCCCTTGTGCCCGACGTAGGGGTAGTTGGCCGTCGGCTCCGCCACCACGATGGCGCCCGCGCGGCCGAGGAGCTTGTTGTCGGCGAGGTACTTCGCCCCTTCGCAGCCGACCTCCTCGCCGGCCGTGATGACGAGAACGATGCCGGGAGTGCCGGCGAGCCGGGGCGCCAGTTCGACGGCGGCGGCCACGAAGGCGGCAATGCCGCTCTTCATGTCGGTCGAGCCGCGGCCGTAGAGGCGGTCGCCGTCCGTCTCGCCCGCGAAGGCATCCCGGGTCCACGGCTTGGCTCCCAGGGGGACGGTGTCGATGTGCCCCGTGAAGCAGATCGGCGGGCGATCGGGATCGCCGCCGATCGCGGCGATGAGGCTGGTGCGCGCCTCGGCGAACTCGTGGTACGCGGTGCGAAAGCCCGCGGCCTCGAGGATCGCGCCGAGATGGCGCGCGCAGGCGCGCTCCATGCCCGGCGGGTTGATGGTGTTGAAGGCGAGGAGCTCCCGCGTGAGGGCCCGGGGATCGATGCGGGTATTCATGCGTGCCGGCCGCTGCTCAGTGACCCTTCAGCCGTTGACGGCGCCGCCGCACCCAGTGATTGAGCGTTTCCACGGCCACCGAAAAGAAGAGCGCGAAGTAGACGTAGCCCTTGGGCACGTGCAGGCCGAAGCCGTCGGCGAGGAGGATCACGCCGATCAGGAGCAGGAAGGAGAGCGCCAGCATCTTCACCGTCGGATGCGCGGCGACGAAGTTCGCCAGCGGGTTCGAGGCGATGATCATGATGATCATCGCCACCACCACCGCGACCACCATGACCCACAGCTTGTCGGCCATGCCCACCGCGGTGATGACGGAATCCAGGGAGAAGATGATGTCGATGATGGCGATCTGGATCACGACGCCGCGGAAGGTGACGCCCGCCGCGCCCGCATGGTCGTCCGCTTTCTCCTCGTCGTGCTCCACCATCTCGTGAATCTCGACCGTGGCCTTGTAGAGCAGGAAGAGGCCGCCGCCGATGAGGATCATGTCGCGCCACGAGAAGCCCCTGTCGACCACGGTGAACACGGGCTCCGTGAGCCCGACGATCCAGGCGAGGGTGGCGAGCAGCATGAGCCGCGTGATCAGCGCCAGTGCCAGCCCCACCTTGCGGCCCAGCGCGCGCTGGTGCGCGGGAAGCCGCCCCGTGAGGATCGCGATGAAGACGAGATTGTCGATCCCGAGGACGATCTCGAGGGCGGACAGCGTGACGAGGGAGAGCCAGATCTGCGGGTCCGTGATCCAGGCGAAAGTGAAGAATTCCATGGCGGGCGTAGGGGTTGCGGGTGCGCTATTCTCTCACGCATGTTTGCCCGGCTGACCTGCATGCTCCTGCTCGCCGCCCTGCCCGCCATCGCGCAGGACTACGCGCGCGAGAAGCGCTGGGCCGACGAGGTCGTGCCCAGCCTGGTGGTGGGAGACGCGGTCTGGCTGGAGACCTCGGCCGGGCGCAGGTTCCTCGCCATCCACGCGCCGGCGGCGAAGGCGAAAGGCGCGGTGGTGATCGTGCACGGCATCGGCGTGCACCCGGATCACGGCGTGATCGGCGTGCTGCGCACGAAGCTCACCGATCTCGGCTGGACCACGCTCTCGATCCAGATGCCGGTGCAGGCGGCCGATGCGCGCTCCGAGGCCTACTACCCCGCGCTGTTTCCGGAGTCGCTGGAGCGGATCGCGCGCGCGGCCTCCTGGCTCGTGGCGAAGGAGGGGCCGAAGGTCGCCCTCGTTTCGTACAGCCTGGGCGCCTGGATGGCCAACGCCTACTTCGACGAGACCGCGGCCGCGCCGTTCCGGGCCTGGGCCTGCCTGGGCCTCACCGGCGGCTACAGCCTGGCCACGTGGTTCAGCCCGCGGCCCATCCTCGACGTCTACGGCGAGAACGACGTCCAGCCCGCGCTCGACGCCGCGTGGCGTCGCCGCCTCACGCTCGCCTCGGCGCCGGATGGATCGCGGCAGGTGATGATCGCGGGCGCCGACCACTTCTACGCCGGCAAGGAAGACGAACTGGCGCGCACCGTCTCCGGCTGGCTGGCGGAAGTGCTGCGCTAGCGGCCCGCCGCTCCTTCCCTAGGACGGTAGCAGCTCCAGTTCGACGAGCTTCGCACGCGTCTCGGCGAGTCCCCGAACCACGTGCGCCTCGATGCCGAACGCCAGCGCGCCCGCGACATTGACGATGTTGTCGTCGAAGAACACGGCCTCCTCCTTCGCCACACCCAGTTCCGCCAGCGCGATCGCGAAGAAGTCGTGGTCGGGCTTGATCGCGCCGACCTGGAACGAGGCGATGACGCGCTCGACGCGTTCGAAGATGCCGTAGGACTCGGCGATCGGCCAGTGCACGCCGCTGATGTTGGTGAGGATGGCGGTGCGGTGCCGCGCGGCGAGTTCGTCGAGCATCTCGTGCACGCCCGCGTAGGGGCTGTGCAGCCAGCCGGTGAAGTGCGCGAGGAATTCCCCGGGCGTGAGGGCGATGCCGAACTCGTCCACGGCCTGCGCGGCGAAAGCGAGGCTCCCGAGGCGTCCCGTCTCGTGGGCGCGCACCGCCGGCGAATGGAGCCACCGGTGCCAGAGCTCGTCGCGGCTCAGCCCGCCGCCGATCATCTCCAGGAACGGCTGCTCGCCGCCCAGCTCGACCAGCACGCCGCCCATGTCGAGGAGGACGGCCGGCATCAGGCGGTGAGGCGGCGCAGCGCCTCCTGGTACTTCTCGGAGGTCCGCCGCGCGACCTCGCGCGGCACGTCCGGCGCCGGAGGCTTGCGCGCGAAGCCGATCGAATCGAGCCAGTTGCGCACGTACTGCTTGTCGAAGCTCTCCGGGCTTTCGCCCACCCGGTATGTCGCGAGCGGCCAGAAGCGCGAGGAGTCCGGCGTGAGGATCTCGTCGATGAGGTGCAGGCGATCCCCGGCGTCCACGCCGAACTCGAACTTCGTGTCGGCGATGATGATGCCCTTGGTGAGCGCGTATTCCGCCGCGGCCGTGTAGAGCCTGAGGGCGACGTCGCGCATTTCGTTGGCGCGCGCCTCGCCGACGATGGCGACCATGCGCTCGAAGGGAATGTTCTCGTCGTGCATCCCGGCTTCCGCCTTGGTGGCGGGCGTGAAGATGGGCTGCGGCAGCTTCGCGGCGCGCTCGAGCCCCGGCGGGAGGCGGATGCCGCAGACGCTCTGCGACTCGCGATACTCCTTCCAGCCCGAGCCCTCGAGGTAGCCGCGCACGACCGCCTCCACCAGCAGGGGCTTCAGCCGCCACACCACGATCGAGCGGCCGCGCACCTGCTCGCGCTCCTCCGGGGCGACCACGCTCTCCGGGTCGATGCCGGTGAGGTGGTTCGGCACGATGTGCGCGAGCTTCGCGAACCAGAAGTTGGCGACCTCGGTGAGGACGCGCCCCTTTTCCGGGATCGGCGTGGGCATGACGACGTCGTAGGCGGACAGCCGGTCGCTCGCGACCAGCAGCATCTTGTCGTCGCCCACCGCGTAGATGTCGCGCACCTTGCCGCGCGCGAGGAGCGGAAGGGACTTGAGGCTCGATTCGTAGAGATCCATGGCGGGCTTCCGAAGTGGACCGGGCCGCGCGACGGCGGCCCGGCCCGTTTGGCTGGGGGCGTTGCCGGGGCTAGACCACGACCGCCTTGAGCTCGCCCTTCGCGTAGCGGGTCGCCATGCCCTCCAGCGAGATCGGCGCGAGCTTCGCGGCCTGGCCGGCGCAGCCGAACTGCTGGTAGCGCAGCTTGCAGATTTCCTTGGCGGCGGCGCGCGCGGGCTTCAAGAAGTCGCGCGGATCGAAGGCGCTCCTGTTCGTGTTCAGGTACTTGCGCACCGCGGCGGTCATCGCCAGGCGAATGTCGGTGTCGATGTTCACCTTGCGCACGCCGTGCTTGATGCCTTCCTGGATCTCCTCGACCGGAACGCCATACGTTTCCTTCATCTCGCCGCCGTTCTCGCGGATGATCGCGAGGAGCTCCTGCGGAACCGACGAGGAGCCGTGCATCACCAGGTGCGTGTTGGGGATGCGCGCGTGGATCGCCCGGATGCGGTCGATGGCGAGGATGTCGCCGGTGGGCTTGCGCGTGAACTTGTAGGCGCCGTGCGAGGTGCCGATGGCGATGGCGAGCGCGTCGACACCCGTCTTCTTCACGAAGTCGGCGGCCTGCTCGGGGTCGGTGAGGAGCATTTCGCGCGTCATCGTCGCGTCCGTGCCGTGGCCGTCCTCCTTGTCGCCCTTCATCGTCTCGAGCGACCCCAGGCAGCCCAGCTCGCCCTCGACGGAGACGCCCAGGCGGTGCGCCATGTCGACCACCTGCTTGGTGACGTTGACGTTGTAGTCGTAGGAGGAGATGGTCTTGCCGTCTGCCTCGAGCGAGCCGTCCATCATCACGCTGGAGAATCCCAGCCTGATCGCGCCCTCGCACACCGCCGGGGACTGGCCGTGGTCCTGGTGCATGGCGACCGGCGTCTTCGGGAAGCTCGCGACCGCGGCCTCGATCAGGTACTTGAGGAAGGTCTCGCCCGCGTACTTCCGCGCGCCGGCCGAGGCCTGCATGATCACCGGGCTGCCGGTTTCCGCCGCCGCCTCCATGATCGCCTGCACCTGCTCGAGGTTGTTCACGTTGAAGGCCGGTAGTCCGTAGCCGTTCTCGGCCGCGTGGTCCAGCAGTTGTCGCATCGATACGAGTGCCATGGTTCCTCCGGCAAGGGGGCGCCCGCCGGTTGGCGGACGGGGGAAGGGAAGCGACGATTTTAGCAGTGCGGCCGCAGGCAAGCGACTGCATTGATGGGGTCGCCAGGCCGGGATGGCGTTACCCGTTTGGGTAGTGCTGCAGGCGGGCCGCCGGCTAACGCCGGGCCGACAAGGCTGCGCGCGCGATCATGATGTCGATGGCAGGCGCCGCCTCCCGGGCCACCACGAGAAGGCTCTCGTCGGGGCTGGCCGCCAGCGCGAGGCCGAACGCCGTGGGCGCGAAGTCGCGCCGCCACGCGAGCCGCCCTTCCTCCAGGTCGAACCGCGCCAGGAGCCGCGTGCCCGGACCGCGAACCGGGAAGTAGATCGAGCGCCCGGCGAGCATCCAGTCGTGGCGGGTGGCGTCGTCGAGGGCAATGTCGAGGGGCTCGCAGGTGAGGTCCGCCAGGCGGCAGCTGGTCGCCCCGGTCATGCCCGGCTGCGTGAACACGAGGTGCGCCGCATTCAGCTGGAACTCCGCCACCGGCGGCAGCGGCAGGCGCTCGGGGGCGAAGGAGCGGTCGACCGGGGCGCGAACGAGGCGCATGGCCTGCCCGGCCACTTCGCCCGCGTAGAGCCAGCGTCCATCGGCGCTCGGGCGCACGGCGCCGACTGCCGCGCCCAGCTGTTCCAGCACCTCGATGCGGCCGTCGGCGATCGAGATGCGCACGCCGTGCTGCACCGGGGACTTCATCGCCCCGACCGGAATGCGCACGGCGTAGAGCGAAAGGCCGTCCGGCGACCAATGCGGGCGAATGTAGCGGTGCGCTGCCGGCAGAGGCAGGCGCAACGGCTCGCCATCGAGCCGCGCGACGTAGATGCCCTCGTTGCCGTCGCGGTTGGAGACGAAGGCCACGCGGCGGCCGTCGGGCGAGAACTCGGGCTGGCTGGTGTAACGGGTGGAGGGCCACAGCACCCGCGCGGCAGCCTGCGCATTGCCGGTCTCGACGAGCCAGAGGTTCGCCTCGAAGACGGCGTTCTCGTAGACGACGTCGCCGCGCGCGCTGGCGTCGGGATAGCGCGCGCCGCGCGCCCCCAGAAGGCGCGCCGTTCCGCGGCCGGGGTCCACCAGGACCAGGGCGCGAAAGCCGAACCAATCCGCGGCCACGACGAGTGGCCCCTCCGGCCCGAGCCATGCCGCGCCGTAGGTGAGCCCTTCGAGGGTGGAGACCTCGCGCGCCGCATCCGGCTTTTCCACAGGCGCGATCCAGAGGCGGCGGTGCGACTCGCTGCCGCGAAAGAACGCGACCCGCCTTCCGTCGGGACTGAAGCGTGGGTTCACGTCGTCTCCCAGCCCCGGCTCCGGCGCGCCAAGCGGCGTTGCGGCGCCGGTCGCGATCTCCACGAGCACGATGCCCGGTACCGACGTTCCGCCTGCCGTCGCCGTGATGGCGAGCCACTTGCCGTCCGGCGAGAGGTCGAATCGCGAACTCGGCCGCAGCGCGCAGTCGAGGAGCGGGCGCTCCCTGCCCGAATCGAGGTCGTACTCGACGATGGCGCAGTCGCCTCCGCGCAGGCGCCAGAACGCGAGGCGCCGGCCATCGGGAAAGAACACCGGCGACAGGTGCGTCGCATCCGCCTCGCCGATGAGGCGCCGCGCGCCGCCGTCGACCGGCTGGACCGCAATGCGCGCCACGCTTCCTTCGCGCAGGACGAAGGCCACGCGGTCTCCCTCCGGCGCGAAGCGCGGGCTCTGCTCCTGGTGGACATCGGCGGTGAGCGGCTGGGCGGCGGCGAGCCGGCCGGCCAGGTCGGCGCCGGGCTCGGGCTCGAGCCGTAGCACCGCAAAGCCGGCGACGAGGACCGCCAGTACGATCCCGGCGGCGAGCGGAACCAGCCAGGGCCGCGTCGGCACTGTTTCCTCCGGGCTGACGGTGGCGCCGGCAATGGGCAAGGTGGCGCCGGCCGCGGCCACGGGGGCGACGAGGCGGTAGCCGACCTTCGGGATCGTCTCGATGTAGCGGGACTGCCGCGCATCGTCGCCCAGCGCCGTGCGCAACTCGGCGATGGCGCGCGAGAGCACCTCGTCGTTCACCATCCGCCGTGGCCAGACATCCTCGATGAGACGCTCGCGGGTGACGACCGTGCCGGGCTCCGCGGCCAGGCGCAGCAGGACCTCCATGATCAGGGGCCGCAGCCGCACGATGCCCGCGGCGCCGCGCAGCTCGTTGGAGACGGGCAAGGCTTCGTATTCGCCGATCCGCAGCGGCCCATCGGGTCGCCAGGAGGCTTTCGGGAGGCCGGGCATGGCGCGATTCTAGAGCGTCCCAGGCCGTGGGCCGCCGCCGGGAGGGAAAACGGCGAATTTTTGGAGACTTCCTGCCGGACCGGAAAGGCCGGCGCGCGGCATCGTCCGGGCTCCGCAACGCAAACCGGAGCCACCATGCTGCGTTTCCTGACGGCGCTCATCGCCTTCCTCGCCACCCTCCCGGCTGCCGCACAGTCGCCCTGCCCCGCGCGGCTCTTCGTCAGCGGCTACTTCTCCACGGTGCACGTGTTCGACGCCTGCACCGGCGCCTACGTGCGCGACCTCGACACGACCGGGCGCATCCAGGGCGCGCAGGCGGTGCGGCTGGGACCCGACGGCTTCCTCTACGTGATCAGCGAGGAGACCTCGACCATCCACAAGTACCGCAACGACACGCTCGCGCATGCCGGAGAATTCGTGCAGACGGGCCCGACGGGACCGACCGGCCTCGTGTTCGACGCTGCCGGCAAGGCCTACGTGGGCGGCTACCGCAGCCACGACGTGCGCCGCTACGGAAGCACCGGCGAACTCGAGGAGACGGTGGTGGCGTCGCGCGCAGCCGGCCTGCGCGGCCCGGACAACGGGCTGGTGTTCGGGCCGGACGGCAACCTCTACATCCCGGGCTACGACTCGCACAGCGTCGTGCGGTGGGATCCGCGCACGGGCCAGACCACCGTCGCCGTGGCCGCGCGCACCGCCGGCCTGGTCAATGCGCGGGGACTCCTGCCGGCGCGCGATGGCCAGGAGATGTTCATCACTGCCGAGGGCTCCGGGCAGCTGCTGCGCTGGAATCTCGCCAGCGGCGCCGTGACGCCCCTGCGCAACGGGCTCGCCCGGCCGACGGGAATCGCCTACGCCCCCGATGGCAACCTGCTCGTGGTCGATGGCGCCTCCGTGGTCAGGATCGACCCCGCGACCGGGCAGACGCTCGCCACCCTGGTGGCCAGCGGCACAGGCGGCATTGCCGGCCCGGTCTTCCTGGCCGTCGTTCCCATCGCAGCGTCCGCCGCCGGCGTCGACACGGCGCAGATCGGGACCCAGTTCTGGGTGGTCGGCGATGCGGTCATGGCGGGGCGAAAGCTCGATCTCGGCAACGTGATCAGCGCCACCGGAACGGCCTTCGGCCCCGGCCTTTCCTACGCGCAGCTGGCGCTGAAGCGCTGGGGCTCCGTGACGATCGAATTCACCGGCTGCTCCAGCGCGCGCTTTGCCTGGGACTCGACCGGGGGCGACTCGGCCGGCTTCGGGTCGGGGGGCTATGACCTGGTCCGCTACTTCGACGACGAGAGCGCGCAGAGGTGCCGTGCGCAGGGCGTCGACCATCCCGACAAGAGTTGGGTGAACGGCATGTGGTGGGGCGGCGAGACGCGGGCGGGGGAGGGGCTGTTCCTGCACCGGCGCGGCGACGGCACGACATTCTTCGCCTGGTTCACCCACCGCCCGCGGCCGTGAGTGCCTAGCTGCGCCGGTTCTCCCCCACGCGCACGATCTTCATGGTATTGGTGCCGCCGGACTTGCCGATGGGCTCGCCGATGGTGACGACGATCAGGTCGCCTTCCCGCGCCGCGCCGTTCTTCACCAGCACGGACTCCGCCTCCAGGAGCAGCTCTTCGCTGTCGTGACCGAAGTAGCGGACGATGAGGGGGAAGACGCCGCGGAACAATGACGTGCGGTAGCGGGTCGAGGTCTGCGAGGTGAGGGCGTAGATCGGCACGCCGCAGTTCAGGCGCGACATCCACAGGGCGGTGGAGCCCGATTCGGTGAGTGCGGCGATGGCCTTCACCTTGAGGTGGTAGGCGGTGAAGAGGGCGGCCATGGCGATCGACTGGTCGACGCGCTGGAAGATGCGGTCGAGGAACTCGCGGTCGAGCGTCACCTCGTGCGACTTCTCCGCCTCGACGCAGATGCGGTTCATGGCCTCGATCGCCTCCACCGGGTACGCTCCCGAGGCGCTCTCCGCCGAAAGCATCACCGCGTCGGTGCCGTCCAGTACCGCGTTGGCCACGTCGGAGACCTCGGCGCGCGTGGGGATCGGCGAGGAGATCATCGACTCCATCATCTGCGTGGCGGTGATGGCGAGCTTGTTCAGCTCCCGGGCGAGCCGGATCATGCGCTTCTGCAGCGCCGGCACGGAGGCGTCGCCCACCTCCACGGCGAGGTCGCCGCGCGCC
>CAZOIB010000100.1:0-3054 GCA_964579785.1 uncultured Lysobacter sp.
GCAAGAAGCGCACCTACTACATCTACAACGTGTGCGACCACGCGGCGTGCTACCGCGAGGTGCAGGCGCAGGCCATTTCCTACACCACCGGGGTGCCGGCGATGATCGGCGGGATGATGATTCTGACCAAGGCCTGGCGCGGCCAGGGCGTCTTCAACATGGAGCAGTTCGACCCGGATCCCTTCATGGCGACCATCGGCCCGCGCGGCCTGCCGTGGAAGGTGATCACGCCCGATGACACCATGGAGTAACGAGCGCGCCCGGCTCGACCGCTTCGCGAAGCTCGAGACGGGCCGCCTGCCTTCCCCCTGCTTCGTCGTCGACGAGGCGGCGGTGGAGGAGAACCTGAAGCTGCTGCAGCGCGTCCAGTCGGAAAGCGGGGCGAAGGTCCTGCTCGCCCTCAAGGCCTTCTCGATGTGGAGCCTGGGACCCCTGGTCGCGAAGTACCTCTCGGGCACCTGCGCGAGCGGCCCGCACGAGGCGCGCCTGGGCCGCGAGCATTTCGGCGGCGAGGTGCACACCTTCAGCGCCGCCTACAGCGAGGCGGACGTGCGCGAGGCGCTCGAACTCTCCGAACACGTCACCTTCAACTCGGTCGGCCAGTGGAAGCGCTTCAAGGCGATCGCGCTCGAGGCCCAGAAGAAGAGGCCGCAGCTGCGCTTCGGCCTGCGCGTCAACCCGGAGCACTCGGAGGGGCACACCGCGCTCTACGACCCCTGCGCGCCGTACTCGCGGCTGGGCACGGTGCGCTCGGCGATCAAGCCCGGCGACCTGGACGGGATCTCCGGCCTGCATTTCCACACCCTGTGCGAGCAGGACTTCGCGCCGCTCCAGCGCACGCTGGCCGCCTTCGAGGAGAAGTTCGGCGACCTGCTGCCCGGCCTGGAATGGGTGAACATGGGCGGCGGCACCAAGGACGGCCCCGCCGCGATCCTCGAGGCCTCGGGCCAGCTGGAGCGCTGGGACGGGGCGAGCGATCCCGGCGCGGAGGGCATCTACACCTGGCCCGCGGTCGATTGCTCGGGCGAGCCGGAGCGCGTCATCGACCTGATCGCCCTTGGCGTAAGGAAGATCCTGGAAATGAAGAAGATGCCCGTCGTGCTCGGCGGCGAGCACACGGTCACCTGGGGCGTGATCAAGGGCTACCTGGACGCGGGCGAGAAGGACTTCGGCGTGGTGCAGATCGACGCCCACGCCGACCTGCGCGACGCCTACGAGGGGGACAAGTACAGCCACGCGAGCGTGATGCGCCGGGTGGTGGAAGCCGGCGTGCCGCTGGTGCAGCTCGGCAACCGCGCCTACTGCGAGGAAGAGCGCGAGGCCCGCGTGAAGCACAAGGTGGTCGCGCACGACGCCGCGGCGATCGTGCCGCAGAACGTGATGCACGTCGAGCTGCCCAAGGACTTCCCCTCGCGCGTCTTCTTCACCGTGGACGTGGACGGCATCGACCCGTCCGTCCTGCCCGCCACGGGAACTCCCGTCCCCGGCGGCCTGACCTGGTACCAGACGCTCGGCCTGTTCGAATCCGTGGCCCGGCAGCGCAAGCTGATCGGCTTCGACGTCATGGAGTTCGCGCCCATCCCGAACTTCCACGCCTTCGATTTCGCCGCGGCGCTACTCACCTACAAGCTGATGGGCATCGCGCAGCGCTGCGGCTGAGCTAGAGCAGGACCAGCAGCCAGACCGCGGCGAGGTTCACGAGCGAGACGAAGACCGCCGCGCTGCCGATGTCCTTGGCGCGCCCGGCGAGCTCGTGCCGGTCGGGCGACGCCCGGTCCACGACCGCCTCGATCCCGGAATTGAGCAGCTCCACGACGAGGACGAGGAGCATGCTGCCGACGAGCAGCGCCCGTTCCATGCCCGTGCGCCCCATCCACAGTCCCAGCGGGACGAGAACGACCGCCAGAAGCAGTTCCTGCCGGAATGCGGCCTCGTGCCGGAACGCCGCGGCCAATCCCGCCGCCGAATAGCCTGCGGCGTTAATGATGCGGCGCATCCCGGTCGCACCCTTGGGAAGATCATCCATCGATCCGGAATCCTAGCAGGCGAGTTGCGGCTAGACGGCGAGCGCGAGCGCGCGCAGCAGGTCTTCCTGCACCACGCGCGCCTTGCCGCGGCGCGGCGCGGGCGCCTCGTAGGTTCCATCGGCGCGCATCTGCCAGGCCTGGCAGGCGTCGTCGAGGTAGGCCTGCAGGCCTTCCCGGATGACGCGCTGCTTCAGGGCCGCGTCGAGGATCGGGAAGGCGAGCTCGATGCGGCGGAAGAAGTTGCGGTCCATCCAATCGGCGCTGGAGAGGTACACGTCCTCGGCACCGTCGTTGAGGAAGTAGCAGATGCGCGTGTGCTCGAGGAAGCGACCCACCACGGAGCGCACGCGGATGTTGTCCGAGAGGCCCTCCACGCCGGGGCGAAGCGCGCAGACGCCGCGGATGACCAGGTCGATCTGCACGCCCGCCTGCGAGGCGGCATAGAGCTCCTCGATCAGTTCCGGCTCCAGCAGCGCGTTCATCTTGGCGATGATGCGCGCCGGCTTGCCCTCCTTCGCGAGGCGGACCTCGTTGCGGACCGCCGCGACCACGCGCTTGTGCAGCGTGAAGGGCGAGAGCCACAGGTGCTTCATGCGGCTGGACTTGCCCAGGCCGGTAAGCTGCTTGAAGACTTCGTTGACGTCCGCGCAGATCTCCTCGCGCGCGGTCATCAGGCCGAAGTCCGTGTACTGCCGCGCGGTGCGCGGATGGTAGTTGCCGGTGGCCAGGTGCGCGTAGCGCCGCAGCACGCTGCCCTGCGGGCCGTCCTCGCGCCGGACGACCAGCGCCATCTTGGCGTGCGTCTTGTGGCCCACCACGCCGTAGACCACGTGCGCGCCGGCCTCCTCCAGGCGCGAGGCCCAGGTGATGTTGGCCTCCTCGTCGAAGCGCGCCATGAGTTCCACGACCACGGTGACTTCCTTGCCCTTGCGCGCCGCCTCGATGAGGATCTCCATGAGCTCGGAGTCCGTGCCGGTGCGGTACACCGTCTGCTTGATGGCGATGACGCGCGGATCGTCCACCGAGG
>CAZOIB010000101.1:0-12702 GCA_964579785.1 uncultured Lysobacter sp.
CCCGTGAAGGTGACCCCGTCGGACTGCATCGCGCCATTGGACATCACCAGCCACAGCGGAACCCGGTTGGCGTCGTAGGTGAAGAGCGTGGCGAAGAGGATGTTGCCCTGGTGGGTGAAGTTGACCCCCCAGCCGTTCTCCGCCGGGTTCCACCACAGCGCCGTCTGCGAGGAGAGCAGCGGGCAGACGCTCGTGCCGGGCACGGTGACCGCCGGGCGGTAGACGCCGTCGGTCACCATCGAAGAGCTGCTCGATCCATAGCCCACGTAGAACGTGGCGCCGGCCACGGTCGGCGTGGAGGCGCTGTTGAGGATCGTGACCGAGGCCCCCTGCGCGGAGAGCGTGCCGGAGGTGTAGGCCTGCAGCTGGCCGGTGGTGACGGCGATGAGCTGCCCGGAGGCGTTGAGCTGGGCCACCACGCAGGTCGGCGGATCGGCCTTCTCCGGGGACCATGCCACACCCACCTGCTGCGCCTTGGGCTCGAAGCCGCCCTTGACCAGGTTCGCGGGCGCCACGGCGAAGGTGTAGACGCTGGCACTCCTGCCGACGTCCTGCGGACGGAACTGGATCGCGGCCGTGGCGGTGGCAGAGGTCGGCGAAATGCTCGACACCACCGCCAGGGCGAATACGGGCGGTGGCGCGATGTCCGCCTTGATGGTGACGTCCACGATGAAGTCGCCCGCCGTCTCCACCAGGCGCATCGTGCCGGTGCCCGTGTCCCGGTTCCAGGTGCCGGTATACGCCAGAGTTTCCGTCTCGACTGGGCCCGGGATGTCCACGCAAGTCCCGTCCGGCCGGCTCTGTATGTTCTCGTCATTGGCGCGCACGACGACGCTTCCCTGAATCGCGCCCGAGCGCGACAGGTCGAGGCCCGTCACGGTAATCTCGCCGCTCCGGTCGATGTAGTTGCTGCACCCCTCATCGCGGATGGAAATGCTGAACTGGCCCTCGCAGGTGGGTGTGCCCCGGCAGGAGAACGATCCCTTTTCGTCGAAGCCACCTGGCCCGGTTTCCCTCCAACTGCCGGTTACGAGGGCGTTGGTGGTCGATTGCCCAAAGGCGGCGGCAGGGAGAAGGCTCGCGACAGCCACGACGGCGGCGGCAATCAGGCGATGAATCGAACTGGACATGGCGGCCTCCTCGCGTCGCGTTCCCCGACCGCAGGAACCGCGAATCAACCGGCTTGGTCAGCCGACTATACGCCGCAGCCGGTGTTGCGCAAGCGTGCCTGCCACCGCCCGTCGACCTAGTTGCAGGCCGCCACCGGGCTCGAGAACACCAGCCGCGTGATCGCCTTGGTGACTGGCGCGCCGTTCACGGTGTAGCTCAACGTGCCGCGCTCCCCGTCCGCGAACTGGAAGCGCATCGTGCCGACCTCCGTAAGATCGGAGGACGTGATCGGCGTGAAGGGATTGGCATTGAACGCCGGTCCCGAAGCGCGGTAGAGAACCCCGAGATACGAGCCGTCAGGCTGGCGCAGCCCCCCGGACATCACCAGCCACAGGTCGCGTCCCGACACGTCGTAGGTGAAAAGCGTCGCGAAGAGCGTGTTGTCCTGGTGCGTCACGTTCACCCCCCAGCCACCCTCCGCCGCGTTCCACCAAAGATCCTGGTAGTTGGTGGAACTCGCGCGGCTCGCGGTGGTGGGCACGCAATTGGCCGCGCGCGCGCCGTAGACCAGGCGCTCGATCGACTTCGTGACCTGGACGCCGTTCACCGTGTAGCGCAAAGTGCCCGCGTTCGCCCCGGAGAAGGAGACGCTCATCGTGCCCACCGTCGTGTAGTTCGCTGCCGTGATCGGCGTGAACGGATTGGCGTTGAACGCCGGACCGGTGGTGCGGTAGAGCCCGCCCGAGTAGGAGCCGTCCGGCTGCAGGTCGCCGTTCGACATCACCAGCCACAGCGGCGTGCGGTTGGCGTCGTAGGTGAAGAGCGTGCCGAACAGGATGTTGCCCTGGTGGGTGAAGTTCACGCCCCAGCCGTTCTCCGCCGGATTCCACCAGAGTGCGGTGTAGTTGGTGGTCGAGGACGCAGTCGTGGCGCTGAGCACGATGTCGTCCACGAAGAACGAGGAGATGTTGGACGCGTCGTTCGTGGCGGTGAAGCGCAACTGCACCGTCTGCCCCGCGAAGGCGGAGAGATCGAACGTCTGGCTCTGCGCCCAGCTCGATGTCGCGTTGAGGTTCGAAGCGCTCGCCACGTTGGCGAGGACCGCCCCGGTCGTCGGGTTGTGGATCGCCACCCGAAGCGTGTCGAAGGCGCTCGACGTGGAGGTTTCCGCCGTGAGGATGCGATACCAGAACTGCAGCGTCACGGGAGAGGCGCCCGCGGGAATCGCCACGTTCTGGTAGATGATGTCGGTGCCGGAGACGTAGCCACCCAGCCAGGCATAGCCGCTGCCGCTGTGCGCCCCGGACGCGCTCGAGGTGATGATCGCCTGCCCGCTCGTGGCGGACTCCGTCCACGACGAGGCGCCGCTTTCGAATCCGCTGTTGGCCAGCACGTTGCCGCCCGACTGGGCCGCCTGCGTGATCGTGTAGGTCTGGCCGCCGACGGTGATCGTACCCGTGCGCGCCGCGGAACCCGTGTTGGCCGCGACGGAGTAGGACACCGTGCCGCTGCCGGTGCCGCAATTGTTGGTCGTGATCCAGCTCACCTGGCTCGTCGCACCCCACGAGCAGGAGGAGGAGGTGCTCACGGAGAACGAGCCCGAGCTCGCCGCAGCCCCGGGTGAAGCGCTTCCGGAGGACAGGGAATAGCTGCATCCCGATGCGGGCGACAGGTGCTCCGCGATGCACGCGTAGACCTGGTCCAGGCGCGAGTAGTGGTCGTAGAGTTCGGAGGTCGGCGCGGTGCAGCTGGATGGCCCGCCGAGCAGGCCGCCGCGAAGCAGGTATTGCGTGGCCGGCGAGCCGGATGCGGTGAAGATCCCCGACCCGCTGCTGCCGCCTTCCGTCACGCCGGTGGTCGTCGAATTCCATCGTGCGACGAGGAAGCTTCCGGACGCGAGCGAGGAACTGCCGAATCCGTCCATCCGGCCGAGGCTCACCTTCTTCAGGTCTCCTGCCGGGTGGTGGACGGCCGTCAGCGCCGTTCCCACCGCCACCGTATTGGCGTCCCATCCGGCATAGACGGCACCGGCGGGCGGGTTCTGGTTGAGCCGCATCAGGTTGGCGTCGGAGGAGGCGTTGGCATAGAGGAGCGCCGCCCCTCCGGCGACCTGCACGTAGCTGGCACTCGTCCCGCCGGAACCGCAGGCCGTGCGGTCGTAGAACCAGTGCGTGGTGAGCGTGCTGGCGGATGCCTGCGTGCTGATGCAGTGCGCCGCGGTGTAGAAGTACGGCGCGACCGGGCCGTTCGCGGTGTTGAGGAGCGTGCCCGTGCACAGGCTCGTGCCGCCGCCCGCGCCGTCGGAAAACGTCATGCGCGCGACCGCCTTGCCGATGTTGGCCAGGGCCGCGTCCGTTGCGGCGCGGCAGATGAAATCCACCTCGCACGCCTGCGATTCCTTCGCGAGCGAGTCGAGGTTGGCCGCGGACGGACTAGCGAAGATGTGCGATACCCAGGCAATCGTCATGGCAACGTCGCCGACCGCTGCGGCGTCGGCGACGAAGACTTCGACCGTAGCCCGCTCGCCCTCGAGGACCGGGCTCCAGTACGCGGCAGTCCCATCGCCGATGTCCGTCGAGCCGAACGGTCCGTAAACGGTGCCGGTGTCGCCGCTGCCGCCGAAGCGCAACTGCGCCGTCGCCGGCAGACTGGCGATATCCAGGGCGATACGCAGGGCCATCGCGCCGGTCGACGCGATCTCCCAGTGCGCCGCCACGCCGCCGGGCACGCGCTCCCAGACGAGCGACCCGCTGTCCGCTGCGCTTCCCGCGTTGGGCTTCCTGCCGATGCCGATCTGCAGGCGCTTGGCGAACTGCTCGCTGTTGGCCTGCTTGACGGCGGCGATCTCGCCAGCGTCGGCCTCGCCCAGTTCGATGCGTTGCGCCGACTTCGCACCCGGGGCGAGGCGGAACGATTCCGCCTGCACCGCCTTCGGCACGAGTGGCGCCTGCGCGGAAGGAACCCATTGCGCCGCAAATACCGGCAAGGCCGCGAACGAAACGAGGGCCAGAAGGAAACGCATGGTGCGGGAGGTATGTGTGCGCATGGAAGTGTCACCGAACAATGACTACGCACATCTTACTGCAAGCACCCCTGCGCGATGACCGCCGCCACCCGCGCCTGGAACTCGGGGCTCGCCACGAAGGCCTGCCGCACTCCCTCGCGTGTCCTGGCGCCCGAATCGAGTTGCGCAATCCAGAACTGCACGCCCGCCAGCTCGCCGCCGCGGCGCAGGAAGGCGTTGTAGAGATCTCCGACGTATTGCCCGTTGGAGCGGTTGCGCGCGAGATACTCGCCGCTCTGGGCGAACTGGCGCGACATCGACTCCGCCTGCGCGGTCACCGCCGAAGCTCCCTGGCACTGCGCCGTGCGGAACTGCGTCACCCAGAACGCGAAGCCGTCGTTGTCGGGCAGGCGGGCGAGGAGGCCGCGATAGAAGTCGCCCACCACGTCGATCTCCTTGCGCACCGTCGTGGCTCCGAAGATCGCCTGCGTGAAGGTGGCGAATTCTGGCGAGAACAGGAAGGACGTCAGCACCACCTCGCGCGGCATTCCCGCCGCGAGCTGCCCGGTCCAGTCCGCGAAGCCGGCGGCATCCGGCGCGCGGTTGAAGAACGTGCCGTAGAGGTCGGTCACGAAAGCGGCATTGTCGCGATTGAACGCCGCGTATTCGGCACTAAAGTAGAAGGCCGCGGACATGGTGAACCACACCTCGTTCACGTTGGCCCCGAGGGCCTGCACGCGGGAAGCCTCGCCGTCCCAGAAGACCTTGCCGCCGGCGTCCGGCGCGCGCCTGAGAATCGAGCGGTAGTAGTGCGTCGTGAGCGACTTCTCCCCTGTTCCCGCGAGTGCGACCGGCTGGGTGCCGCCGCTCGTCGCGATGTTCAGGGAAGCGGAAAACGCCGTGGCAGCGGACGGCGTGAAGGTGACGGCCACCGTGCAGCTCTCTCCTGTTCCCAGCGTTGCGCAGGCATGCGCTGGCGTGAACTCGGCGGTGGTGCTCGATATCCCCGTCACGACGAGCGTCCCCTTGCCGACGTTCATGATCGAGACCGTCTGCGCGGGCGCGGTCGTGTTCATCGACTGTGCGCCGAAGTCGAGGCTGGCGGGAGCCGCCAGTGCGGTCGGCGTCTCCGCCAGCACCACGAAGTTGGCCGTCACAGTGGTCGCCGCGCTCAAGGTGGTCGCGCAGGCGCCGGTGCCGGAGCAGCCGCCGCCGCTCCAGCCCGTGAAGATCGATCCCGCCGCCGCCGTGGCATTCAGCGTCACGACCATGGGGGCGGCGAAGTCCGCGGCGCACGTGGCTCCGCAGTCGATGCCGACGGGGCTCGACACCACGCTCCCGCTGCCCGCTCCCGTCTTGGTGACCGAGAGGGTGACGTTCGTGACCGGACTCAGGTACTGCGCGATCGAGGGGTACACCTGGTCGAAACGCGAGTAGTAGTCGTAGAGGTTCCCGGTCGGGGCGCTGCAACTGGATGGCCCTCCCCAGAGTCCGCCGCGGAAACGGTAGTCGCCGGCCGGCTGGCCCACGGCGGTGAAGATGCCGGAGCCGCTGCTGCCGCCTTCCGTGACGCCGGTCGCGATGGAATTCCAGCGGGCGATGACGAAGCTCCCGGAGGGTCCGCCCGAATTCGCGGCGCTGCCGAATCCTCCCGAACTCGCCAGGCTGACTTTCTTCAGGTCGCCGGCGGGGTGGTGGACCGCGGTCAGGGCCGCTCCCGTGTCCACCGAGGCCTGGTCCCATCCGGCAAACACCGCTCCGGCAGGCGGCGTGCCGTTCAGGCGCAGCAGCAGGGCATCCGACGGCTCGTTGGCGTAGAGGAGCGTCGCGCCGCCGGTGAGTTGCACGTAGCTGGCGCTCGTGCCGCCGGTACCGCAGCCGACGCGGTCGTAAAACCAGTGCGTGGTCAGCGTGCTGGCCGAAGCCTGCGTGCCGATGCAATGGTTGGCCGAATAGAAGTACGGCGTGAACGATCCGTCCGCCGGGTTGAGGAGCGTGCCCGTGCAGAGGAAAGTCCCGCCACCCGTCCCGTCGGAGAAGGTCATCCGCGCGACCGACTTGCCGACCCTCGCCAGCGCCTCGTCGGTCGCCGAGCGGCACACCAGATCCACCTCGCAGAATTGCGCGGCCTTGGCGACGATCTCCACATCGGCCTGCGCCGGGCTCGCGAAAAGATGCGACACCTGCGCCAGGACGAGACTCAGATCGAAGGGCGAGGCGTCCCCGGGAAGGAAGATCTCCACGAACGCGCGCTCGCCCTCGAGAACGGGGCTCCAGAAAGTGGCGCCCATGGCAACGACATCCGCCGCGGCGAACGGACCGTAGACCGTGTCGCGGTCACCCTCGCCCGCAAAACGGATCTGGATGTTGGCTGGAAGCTTTGCGGCGACGAAGCCGAGACGAAGCGCCCGTGCGCCGGCAGAACTTACCTCCCAGTGCGCCGCCAGCCCCCCGGAAACGGGCATCCACAGCAGGGCCGCGCTGTCCGCCTCCGGGAACCGCGGCACGTCACGGCCGATGCCAATCTGAAGTCGCTTGTTCCACGATTGGCTGTTGGCGCTCTTGACCGCCTGCACTTTCTCCGCGGCGATCGCTGCCAAGGGGACGAGGCGCGATGGAACCGTGCCCGGAGCGAGCCGGAACGACTCTCGTTCCGCCGATTTCGCGGCGACCGGTGCAGGGGCCGAGTGGTGGGATACGGCAGGCGCCGGAACTGCCGCAGCAAGCAGCAGGAGGGTGAACAGGAATGCCGCGAATCGTGACCCGTGGGATTTCATGCACGCATTTTCCCGGTTTTGGACCGACGGCGCGCAGAAAGTCGGGCGCCAGTAAACCGCCAATCCCGTGAGGCCGTTGAGAGCTCGCATCCATGCATTCTTGATGTTTATATCAATTTCAGTATAACCTCTCGATGAAGGCGGTCTGTTTCCTTGGCGATTCCCTCAAGGCATTGCGGAGCTTTCCGGAGCGCGCACGACAGGATGCGGGCTACCAGCTGGACAGGCTGCAGCGGGGAGAGCAGCCCTTCGACTTCAGGCCGATGCCCCTGGTCGGGGCAGGCGTAGAAGAGATACGTATTCGCGAGGAAGCCGGGGGATTCCGTGTGATCTACACGGCCAGGGTGGACGATGCGATCTACGTGTTGCACGCCTTCCAGAAGAAGTCACAGGCGACCGCGCGCCGGGACATTGCCCTGACCAGGATCAGGTTCGACGAACTGATGAGGAGGACCCGATGAAACCGTCCAATTCCAATTCCTTCAAGAGCATCTGGGACGCAATTGCGGAGACACCGGAGCAGGCAGCCAATCTTCAAGCCCGCGCTCAGTTGATGCGGCAGATCGCGGCCATCATCAAGGAGAGTGGATGGAAACAGTCCGAGGCGGCGATGCACTGCGGAGTGACGCAGCCCCGCATTAACGACCTCCTGCGTGGACGCATTTCACGATTCTCTCTTGATGCCCTGGTAAACATCGCGACCTCGCTCGGCAAGCGCGTGCACGTGGTATTGAAGGCCGCTTGAAGACAGGGCGCAAAAGGCAGCCCCGCGAAGCAACAACGGATCGCCACGATATCTCCTCGACGCCGGTGAGACTCCTGCCTACGGCAGGCAGCCCTGCGCGACGATGGCGGCGACCCGGCCCTGGAACTCCGGGCTGCCCAGGAAGGCCTGCCGCACCTGGTCGCGCGACCTCGCCCCGGTCGTGATCTGGTTGATCCAGTAAAGCACCCCGTCGAGATCCCCGCCGCGCCGCAGGAAGGCGTTGTAGAGGTCTCCCACGTACTGCGAGTTATTGCGCCCGCGGCTGTCATACTGGGGTCCGTTGGCAAAGGCGCGCGAGAGCGACTCCACCTGCGCGTTCACCGCCGGCACCCCCTGGCACTGCGCGGCACGGAAGACGCCCAGCCAGTACTGGAAGAGCGTGTTTTCCGGAAGCGCGCCCACCAGCCCCCGGAACAGGTCGGCCAGCGTGTCGACTTCCTTGCGCGTCACCGTGACGCCGAAGATCGCCTGGTTGAAGTCGCTGAACTCCGTGGAGAACATGAAGGCGGCCAGCGCCACCTCCCGGGGCAGGCCCTGGTCAAGTTGCCCCTTCCAGTAGTCCAGCCCGGCCTGGTCCGGCGCGCGGCTGAAGAACGTGTTGAAGAGGTCGGTCACGTAGCCCGCGTTGTCGCGGTTCATGGCCAGGTACTCGGGGCTGCGGTAGAAGGAAACGGCGATCGCGTACCAGACTTCGTTCACGTTGAGGCCCAGGGCCTTGACCCGGGTCGCCTCGCTGTCCCAAAACGCCTTGCCGCCCGCGTCCGGGTCGCGCCGCAGGACCGCGCGGTAGAAGTGCGTCACGAGCGACTTCTCGCCGTTGCCCGTGAGCGCCACCGACTGCGTCAGGCCGCCGGCGGTGATGTCCAGGGTGCCCTTGATCACGCCCTCGCTGGCCGGCGTGAAGCTGACCAGCGCCTGGCAGGACATCCCGGGGTTCAGCACCGCGCAGTCGTGTTTCGCATTGAAGGACGGCGATATGGTCATCGACGAAACCGCCACGGCCGCGGTTCCTCCATTCAGGATCGACACCGCCTTCTCGAACGAAGTCGTGCGCATCGACTGTCCCGCGAAATCCAGCGCCTCGGGGTTCAGCGTCAGGAGCCCGCCACCCACCACGCCGCCGGACGGCGTGAAGGCGCGAACGCGGTTGTTGTTGGTGTCGGCGATGAAAGCCACGCCGGCGCTGTCCACCGCGATCGCATAAGGGGCGTACAGCGTCGCCGCGGTGGCCGAGCCCCCGTCCCCCGCGAAGCCGAAGTCGCCGTTGCCCGCCACCGTCGCGATGATCCCCGTCGCCGCCGTCACGCGGCGGATGCGCATGTTGTTCCGGTCCGCGATGTACAGGTTGCCGTCCTTGTCCAGCGCCACGCCCCACGGCAGCGACAGCTGCGCGTTGGTCGCCGGGCCGCCGTCGCCCGAGAAGCCGAAGCCCGTCTTGCCCGCCACGGTGACGATCGCGCCCGTCGCGGCCGACACGAAGCGCACGCGGTCGTTGTTGGTATCGGCGATGTAGATGTTGCCCGCGGCATCCACGGCCAACCCGTTCGGGAAGTTGAGGTTCGCCGCCGTGGCGGGACCGCCGTCCCCCGCATAGCCCTGCGTCCCGTTGCCCGCCACGGTGGTGATGATCCCGGTGACGGCATCGACCTTGCGGACGCGGCCGCCCGTCCGGTCCACGATGTAGACGTTGCCGGCCGCGTCCACCGCCACGCCATTGGGCTCGTTGAGGCTGGCCGCGGTCGCGAGGCCGCCGTCGCCGGCATGGGCGCGAACGCCATTGCCGGCCACGGTATAGATCAGCCCGGTTGCCGCGTCGACCCGGCGAATGCGGTCGTTGTTGGCGTCGGCGATGTACAGGTTGCCCGCGGCATCGAGCGCGATGCCCCGCGGGCTATTGAGGTATGCGGTCGCGGCGGGAACCCCGTCGACGACGACCGCGGTCCCCGAACCACCGACGTAGTTCGTCATGATGCCGGTCGCGAGGTCCACCTTGCGGATGCGGTGGTGGCCCGACGATTCCGCGATGTAGAGCGCGCCCTTGCCATCGGACACGACGCCTTCCGGCCGATGGATGTAATTCGTCGTCGCCGGGGTGCCCGCGCCCGTGTCGTTCATCACGTCACCGGAACCGGCGACGGTCGTGATGACCTGCGACCGCGCCTCGCCCGCATGCACGGCAAGCAATAGGGAGAGCGAACCGACGAGGAGGCGGAGAGCAGCGGAGGAATGCAGGCGGGAAGGAATCATCTTCGGTCTCCAGGCTCGAGCACTTTCGCAGGATTGTGCCCCTTCTGCCGGTCCGCTGCCAGCAGGCGTCCGGTTACATCCGTCGCTACGGCGCGCACCCCTGCGCGATGATCGCCGCCACCCGCGTCTGGAACTCCGGGCTCGCCACGAAGGCCTGCCGCACCTGCTCCCGCGTGTTTGCCCCGCTCGCGATCTGGTTGATCCAGAACTGCACCCCGCCCAGATCCCCTCCCCGTCTCAGGAAGGCGTTGTAGAGGTCGCCCACGTATTGCGAGTTGGAGCGCCCGCGATTGTTGTACTGCGCGCTGTTGGCGAAGGCGCTCGAGATCGACTCCACCTGCGCATTCACCGCCGCCCCGCCCTGGCACTGCGCCGTGCGGAAGAGCCCCAGCCAGTAGTTGAAGCCGCCATTGTCCGGCAGCGACCCCAGCAGCCCGCGGTAGAAGTCCACCACCGTGTCCACTTCCCGTCGTGTCGTCGTCGTGCCGAACACCGCCTGCGTGAAGGTGGCGAACTCGGTCGAGAACATGAACCCGGCCAGCGCCACCTCGCGCGGCAGGCCCTGGTCGAGCTGGCCCTTCCAGTACGCGAGACCCGCCGCATCCGGGGCGCGGTTGAAGAACGTCGTGTAGAGGTCGGTCACGAACCCGGCATTGTCGCGGGCGAGCAGCAGGTACTCGGCACTGGTGAAGAAGGAGCCCGCCATCGCGAACCACACCTCGTTCACGTTGACGCCGAGCGCCTGCACCCGCGCGGCCTCCGCGTTCCAGTAGCTGTTGCCGCCCGCATCCGGCGCCCGGCCCAGGATCGCGCGGTAGTAGTGCGTCACCAGCGAGCGCTCCCCCGTGCCGGAAAGCGAGATGCTCTGGCTGCCCGATCCCGTCGCGATGGTCAGGGTACCGAGGAGCGTGCCCTGCACGGCCGGCGTGAAGGTGACGTTCGCGGTGCAGGACGCGGCAGGGCCGAGCGTGCCGCAGTCGTGGCTCGCGGCGAAGTAGCTCGACGCCGTGACCGCCGACACCGTCAACGACGTCTCGCCCGTATTGGTGATCGTCACGGCCTGCGCGGGCGAGGTCGCGTTCATCGACTGGCCGCCGAAGGCGACCTGCTGCGGGGATACCTGGATTCCGCTGGCGATGGTGGCTGCGACGAACGTGGCGCCGACCGAAGCGGCGGCCGACATCGCGACCGTGCAGGCACCCGTGCCCGCGCAGGCACCCGTCCAGCCGGTGAAGGCCGAGCCGGATCCCGGGTTCGCGGTGAGGACCACCGAGGTTCCCGGCGCGTAGCTCGCCGAGCACACGGAACCGCAATCGATCCCTGACGGCGCCGAGGCCACGGTGCCCGCCCCGCTTCCCAGCCGCGTGACCGCCAGCTCGTAGGTCGCCGAAACAGCCACATGGTGGAAGGTGGCGCCGGAAGTGACGACCTGGTTGCTGGCGTCGCCGGAGTACTCGGCGGTGATGGCGTGCTGGCCCGGCTCCAACGTGGTGAGCGTGAGGCTCGCCGTGCCGCCGACGAGCGGGACCGTCGCGAGAGGCGTCGTGCCGTCGCGGAAGGTGATGCTGCCCGTGGGGCTGTTCCCCGTCACCGTGGCCGTGAACGTCACCGAGGAGCCCATGACCGTCGTCGTGGCGCTCGCGGTCAGCGCGGCGCTCGTCACCAGCGCCTCGTAGACGCGGTGCGCGAACGCGTTCGACGTGCTCGGCGTGTTGCCTGAATCTCCCGAGTAAGCGGCGCTCACGCTGTGCGTGCCGACCGGGAGCGTCGCCACGGTCAGGAGCGCCGTGCCATTGATCACCACGGCCGGCGCGCCAAGGGGAGTGGCCCCGTCGCTGAACTGCACGGTGCCCGTCGGATTGCTGCCGGTGACCGTCGCCGTGAACGTCACTGGCGAGCCGAACGAGGAACTCGCCTCGCCGGACAGGACCACCGACGATCCCGAAGTCGCTGGCGCCACCTTGTGCAGCAGCGGCACGTCGGCCATAGCCGCCGCATTCTGCGCATCGCCCCCGTAGGCCGCGCCGATGGAGTGCGTTCCCGCGGCGAGCGTTGCGGTCGTCAGGCTCGCCGTCGCCGAGGCTGCGCTGCTGGAAGCCAGGAACAGTGCCGACCCGAGTGTCGTGTCGCGGTCCATGAACTGGATGCTGCCGGTGGGCCCGATCCCGATCACGGTCGCGCGGAACGTGACCGGCGTGCCGCTGTTCGAGGTCGCGGGTCCGTCGACGAACACGCCGGACAGGATGCACGCCTTGCCCTCCACGGAGGTCGTCGCGCCCTCGATGGCCAGGACCTCGCGGAAGGACTCCGAGTTGAGCATGTCGGTGGCGCTCGTGCCGTAGCCCACGCAGAAACGCGCGCCCGGAATCAGGTCGACCCGGGTTCCGTTGAGGATGTTGGTGGCCCCGCCCGCCGCGTTCGCCACGCCCTGCGAATAGGCGATGAGCTGTCCCTGCGCATTCGTCCATCCCGACGGCGTGAGCTGCGCGAAGACGAGACCGCTGCCCGCCTTGGACCGGACCTGGGCTTCCGTTGCCGATCCGGGAGCCGTCTTCACCAGGCTGAAGAACTGCGCCGGAACCAGCGCGAACACGTACGTGGCGACGTTCTTGCCATACTCGGCCGCCTTGTACTTCACCGTCGTGTCGAAGTTGACGCCGTCCCCGGCGAGCGACTTCTGCGACACCGTCAGCACCTTCGGCGTCACCTCGGTGTCGATCGTCTTGGCCTTGCTCGAGTCGAGGTCCAGGTACCAGTTGTTGGCATCGAGGCTCCCGGTGCCGCCCGGGGCGAGCACC
>CAZOIB010000102.1:0-13075 GCA_964579785.1 uncultured Lysobacter sp.
GTCATGGCGTGCGAGTCTCCCCCTTGCATCTTTCCTGGCCTTTCTATTCCTTGCCCGCGCCGAGCTTCGCCTTGAGGAGCGCACCCAGGTTGGTGGTGCCCGCCGCGGCGTTGCTCTCCGAAGCCATCTTCTGCAGCGCGGCCGATTCCTCGGCGGCGTCCTTGGCCTTGATGGAAAGGTTGATCGAACGGTTCTTGCGATCGATGTTCACGATCACCGCCTCGATCTCGTCGCCTTCCTTCAGGTGGGTGCGCACGTCCTCGACGCGGTCCCGCGAGATCTCGGAGGCGCGCAGGTACCCTTCCACGTCCTTCTCGAGCTCGATCACCGCGCCCTTGGACTCGATCGAGATGACCGTGCCCTTGACGATGTTGCCCTTGTCGTGGACGGTGACGTAGTTGCCGAACGGGTCGCCCTCGAGCTGCTTGATGCCGAGCGAGATGCGCTCGCGCTCGACGTCGATGGAGAGAACCACGGTCTCGACTTCCTCGCCCTTCTTCATCGCCTTCACGGCCTCTTCGCCGGCGGCGTTCCACGACAGGTCGGAGAGGTGCACCAGGCCGTCGATGTTGCCGGGCAGCCCGATGAACACGCCGAAGTCGGTGATGGACTTGATGAGCCCGCGCACCTTGTCGCCCTTCTTGTGGTTCATGGCGAACTCTTCCCACGGGTTCGGCATGCACTGCTTCATCCCCAGCGAGATGCGGCGGCGGTCCTCGTCGATCTCGAGGATCATCACCTCGACCTCGTCGCCGAGCGAGACGACCTTGGCGGGATGGACGTTCTTGTTCGTCCAGTCCATCTCGGAGACGTGCACCAGGCCCTCGATGCCGCTCTCGATCTCGACGAACGCGCCGTAGTCGGTGATGTTGGTCACCTTGCCGAAGAGGCGCGTGCCCTGCGGGTAGCGGCGCGAGATGCCCATCCACGGGTCCTCGCCCAGCTGCTTCAGGCCCAGCGAGACGCGGTTCTTCTCGGCGTCGAACTTGAGGATCTTGGCGGTGACCTCGTCGCCCACGGCGAGCACCTCGGTCGGGTGCTTCACGCGGCGCCAGGCGAGGTCGGTGATGTGCAGCAGCACGTCGATGCCGCCCAGGTCGACGAACGCGCCGTAGTCGGTGATGTTCTTGACCACGCCCTTCACGATCGCGCCTTCCTTGAGCGTCTCGAGCAGCTGCTGGCGCTCCACGCCGGCGGTCTCCTCCATGACGGCGCGGCGCGAGACCACGACGTTGTTTCTCTTGCGGTCGAGCTTGATCACCTTGAATTCGAGTTCCTTGCCCTCGAACATGGAGGTGTCCTTCATCGGCCGCAGGTCGACCAGCGAGCCGGGCAGGAAGGCGCGGATGCCGTTCACCATGACGGTGAGGCCGCCCTTCACCTTGCCGGAAACCACGCCGCTGATGATCTTGCCGCCTTCGAGCGCCGCATCGAGCTCCGACCACGCGGCGAGCTTCTTCGCCTTTTCGCGCGAGAGCTTGGTGGCGCCGAAGCCATCCTCGAGGGCCTCGATGGCCACGGAGACGAAATCGCCGGGCTTGACTTCGAGTTCGCCGCGGTCGTTCTTGAATTCCTCGGTGGAAATTGCGCTTTCGGACTTCAGTCCCGCGTTCACGATCACGACGTTCTGATCGACCGAGATGACCTCGGCGGTGATCACTTCGCCCGAGCGCATTTCCTGGCGCGTGAGGCTTTCCTCGAAGAGGGCGGCGAAGCTTTCCGGTGCGGGGGTAGGGGTGGAGACGGATTGGGACAACATGGAATGGAAACCTGTGCTTTCGTTCGGCAGGGCCTTGCGGCCGTGTCTGATTGAAAAAAGCCAACCGTGCCGATGACCCGACCCCGGCGCGGGCTGGAGCCCGACCGTGGCGGAACACCTAAACGATTGACACCCTTGGGCTTTTGGCCCCGTCAGGGAGAAAAGGACCTATCCTGGCGCGCGCTCGCGGTACCAGTCCAGCACCTGTTCGACCGCCTGGACGATCGTGAGGTGGGTGGTATCGAGAAAAAGCGCGTCGGGATAATGCTTTAGCGGGGCCACGGGCCGCGTGCTGTCACGGGCGTCGCGCTCCTGCAGTTCCTCCACAACGTCCGGCATTTTCACATACATTCCCTTTTCCATCAACTGCTTATGGCGACGCTTCGCCCGGGTGGCGACGTCGGCGGTGAGGAATACCTTGAGGCTCGCGTCCGGGAAGACGACGGAGCCCATATCGCGGCCATCGGCCACCAGGCCGGGCGCCTCGCGAAACCCGTGCTGCCGGTCGAGGAGGGCCGCGCGAACCGCCGGGCTGGCGGCCACGCGCGAGGTCGCCGCGCTCACTGCCTCGGTGCGTACCGCTTCCGTCACATCCTCCCCGCCCAGCCATAACCTCCCGTCGCGAAAGGCAATTTCCATTTCGCGCGCGGCCGCGGCGAGGCCCGCCTGGTCGTCGAGCGCCACCCCGGACCGCAACACCTGGAGCGTGGCCAGGCGGTAGAGGGCGCCGCTGTCGAGGTAGCGGAAGCCCAGGTCGGCCGCGACCCGCTCGGCGACCGTGCCTTTCCCGGATGCGGAGGGACCGTCGATGGCGATCACCGGGATCCAGTCGTTCATGGCCGTGGTCGCTCTTCTGCCGGCATGGTCAGGCGACGACGCTCTTCCAGGCCGCGAAGAAAGCCGGGAAAGTCTTCGAGACGCAGCCGGGATCGTTGATGCGGACCTGGTCCGGCCCGAAGGCGGCCAGCGCGAAGCACATGGCCATGCGATGGTCGTCATAGGTGTCGATCGCGACCAGGCGCGACGCCGGCTTCCGGTCGAGAAAGTCCGCCGGCGGCGTGATCGCAAGGTAATCCGGGCCCTCCTCCACATCGGCGCCGAACTTGCGTAGTTCGGTCGCCATCGCGGCCAGGCGGTCCGTCTCCTTGACGCGCCAGCTGGCGATGTTGCGCAGCCGCGAGGGGCCGCTCGCGAATAGCGCCAGCACGGCGGCCGTCATCGCGGCATCCGGTATCGCATTGAGATCCGCATCGAGCGGCCGCAGGGGGGGATGGCCCGCAACCTCGATCCAGTCGTCGGCGAGCGTCACCTTGCCGCCCATGGCCTCGATCACCTCGGTGAAGCGCACGTCCCCCTGCAGGCTCGCGCGCCCCACACCTTCGATGCGCAGCGGCCCGCCGCCGAGCAATCCGGCCGCGAGGAAGTAACTTGCCGATGAAGCGTCGCCTTCGACATCCACGCCGCCGGGCGAAACATAGCCGGCGCCGGCCGGGATGGCGAACGCACTCCAGCCTTCGCGTTGGACGCGCACGCCGAATCGCTCCATCAGGGCGAGGGTCATCGCGACGTAGGGTTTCGAGATGAGTTCGCCGATCACTTCCACGCGCATGCCGCCGCCGGTCGCCCCCAGCGCAATGAGCAGCGCCGTCAGGAACTGGCTGGACACGGCGCCGCGCACGCGCACGACATCGCCGCCGCCCGCCAGCCGCGGCGCGATGGCGAGCGGCGGGTATCCCTCGCTGCCGCCATAGTCGACCTGCGCGCCGGCCTGGCGCAGGGCATCGATCAGGTCGCCGATCGGCCGCTCGTGCATGCGCGCAACGCCCTCGAGCCGGTAATGGCCGTCGCCCAGCGCGAGGGCGGCGGCGAGCGGCCGGAATGCCGTCCCGGCATTGCCGAGAAAAAGCGCCGCATCCTTGACCGGGAAGATGCCGCGCACGCCGTCCACCTGCCAATCGCCCGCGGCAGCGCCGGGATTCACGTCGACGCCGAGCGTGCGCAGGGCTTCGATCATCACGCGCGTGTCGTCGGAGTCGAGCAGCCCGCGCACCTGCGTGCGACCCTCGGCCAGCGCCGCCAGCAGCAGCGTGCGGTTGGAGATGCTCTTCGAGCCGGGAATGCGCACCGTGCCCGCCGCACGGCTGGCATGGGCGAGGTCGAGGTGGTCAATCATTCGTCGGAAGTGCTGCGCTTGGCTCCCGACCAGGCACGGCGCGCGTTGCGCGCCTCGGTCATCAGCCGCTGCAGTCCCGGGCCGTCGCCGTTGGCCACCAGTTCGCGGAACACCGCCACGCGGGCAGCGTAGCGGTCCAGTTCCTCGAGGAGGGCTTCGCGGTTGGCCAGCGCGATGTCGCGCCACATCTCCGGAGAACTCGCGGCGATGCGCGTGAAATCACGGAAGCCGCCGGCCGCGAAGCCGAGGAGTTCCGCCGAGTCCGGCCGCGACACGATCTCCGAAACGAGCGCGAAGGCGAGCAGGTGCGGCAGGTGGCTCACCGAGGCGAAGATGCGGTCGTGCGCCGCCGCGGGCATCGCGCTCACGCGCGCTCCGCAGGCCTCCCAGCAGGCACGCACGAGATCGACCGCCTCGGTCGAGGTCCCGGCCTCGGGCGTGAGGACCACGCGCGCGCCGCGGAAGAGTTCCGGCGTTGCGGACTCGACCCCGCTCGACTCGCGGCCCGCGATGGGGTGTCCCGGCACGAAACGCGCCACCCGGTCGCGAAGCTCGTGCGCGGCCGTGCGCACCACATCGGCCTTGGTGCTTCCCGCATCGGTGACCACGGTGGCGGGGCCGAGCCCGAGCGAGACGTCGTGCAGGACGGGACCGATCGCCCGGACCGGAACCGAGACGAAGACCAGATCCGCCCCGGCTGCTGCCTCGGAAGCGGACTCCGCCGCCGTGTCGATGATGCCGAGCGCCGCCGCCCGCTCCAGTGCGGCTCCGTCGCGATCGACGCCGACGACCCGCGCGGCAGCCCCCGCCCGGCGCATCGCCGCGGCAAAGGAGCCGCCGATGAGTCCGACACCGATCACCGCGATCGACTTCAGGCGTCGCACGCTGGCCTCATTTCGGTGGGTTCTCCGGCTAGGCGCCCGTGAGCGCGCGCGCGAGGCTTTCGAGAAAGCGCTCGTTCTGGTCCCGGGTTCCCACCGTCACGCGCAGGTGCTCCGGCATGCCGTAGCCGGCGATGGGCCGGACGATCACCCCTTGCCGCAGGAGGGAGCCGTAGACGCGGGCGGCATCGCCCACCCGCACCGCGATGAAGTTGCCCGCGGAAGGAATGTACGCGAGGCCCAGCCGCGCGAAACCTTCCTGCAGCTGCACGAGCCCCGCCGCGTTGACGCGCCTCGACTCGGCAATGAAGTCCTCGTCGCCAAGCGCCGCGCAGGCCGCGACCATGGCGAGATGATTCACGTTGAACGGCTGCCGGACGCGGTTCATGAGCTCCGCGACTTCCGGGTGCGCAAGCCCGAAACCCACACGCAGTCCCGCTAGGCCATAAGCCTTGGAAAGCGTGCGCGAAATGACCAAGTTGGGAAACTGCGCCAGCCAGCCCGCCGTGGGCGACTGCCATTCGGGGGGCAGGTACTCGCCATAAGCCTCGTCCAGCACCACCAGCACATGCGCCGGCACGCGTGCCAGGAACGCCCGGATGGCGTCCCAGGGGAGGAACGTCCCGGTGGGGTTGTTGGGATTGGCCAGGAAGACGATCTTCGTGCCGGGCCGGATCGCGGCGGACATCGCCTCGAGATCGTGCCCGTAATCGCGCGCCGGCACCTCGAAGTGCGTGGCCCCGATGGCCTGCACGGCGAGCGCATAGACCATGAACGCGTGGCGGGAATACACCGCCGAGTCGGCAGGCGTCAGGAAGGCGCGCGCCACCAGCTCCAGCACGTCGTTCGAGCCGTTGCCGAGCACGATGTTCGCGGGTCGCACGGCGAGCTTCGCCGCGATCGCGGCCTTCAGGTCGTGGCCGCTGCCGTCGGGATACCACGCCAGATCGCCCAGCGCGCCGCGCAGCGCCGCGATGGCCTTCGGCGAGGAACCCAGCGGGTTCTCGTTGGAGGCGAGCTTGAGGATCGCGGATTCCTGCAGGCCGAGCTCCCGGGCGGTTTCCGCGACGGGCTTGCCGGGGACGTAGGGCGCAATCGCCCGGATGTGCGCGGGCGCGAGGTCCTTCGGGCTCATGGATTCACAGGACGGCCACGGGATACGAACCGAGCACCTTGAGGTAGCCGGCGATACTGCCCACCTCGACCAGCGCGGCGGCGACGTTCGCATCGTCCCGGTGACCCTCGATGTCGACGAAGAAGAGGTACTCCCAGAGGGCGACCTTCGACGGCCGCGACTCGAACCGGGTCATGGAGACCCCGCGCGTGGCGAACGGAGTGAGCATCTCGTAGACGGCTCCGGCACGGTTGCGCGCCGAGAGCACGAGCGAGGTCCGGTCGCGGCCGGAGGGCTTCGGCTCGTAGTCGCCGAGGATCAGGAAGCGCGTGGTGTTGTTGGGCTCATCCTCGATGTTGGAGGCCAAGATGGCGAGCTCGTAGTGCTCCGCCGCGCGGTCGCCGGCCACGGCCGCGGTTCCCGGCTCCTCCGCCGCACGGCGCGCCGCCTCCGCATTGCTCGCCACGGCGATGCGCTCCGCCCTGGGCACGTTGCTGTTCAACCACTCGTGGCACTGCGCGAGCGACTGGCTGTGCGAAAAGATGCGGCTGATGGAGTCCAGCCCGGTGCCGGCTTCTTTCGCCATGAGGTGATGGTGGATGCGGATGAGCACCTCGCCGCACGCCTTGGCGGGCGTCTGCGGCATGAGGTCGAGCGAGCGCCCCACCGCGCCTTCCGTCGAATTTTCCACCGGAACCACGCCGAAGTCCGCGGCCCCGGACTCGACGGCGCGATAGACCTCGTCGATCGACGGCTGCGGCGTCGTGACGGCCGCGTGACCGAAGTGCTTCATGGCCGCGCTCTCGCTGAACGTGCCCTGCGGCCCGAGGTAGGCCACGGTGATGGGGCGCTCGAGCGCGAGGCAGGCCGACATGATCTCGCGGAAGAGGACCGCGACGGTCTCGTCGGCGAGCGGACCGGGATTCGTCTCCTTGATGTGCCGCAGGACCTGCGCCTCGCGCTCGGGGCGGTAGGCCTGACCGACCTTGAGCGTGCCGATTCTGCGAGCCAGCCGGGCGCGCTTGTTGAGCAGTTCCAGGATCTCGTCGTTGACGCGGTCGATCTGGCCGCGCAGCCGGTCGAGCTCGTCCGTCACGCGTGCGGCTCCGGCAGGGGAAGGACGAGGCGCACCGACAGCACGCCGGCGATGCGGGAGAGCTCCTCCAGCACCGGCTCGGCGACCGGGCTGTCGAGGTCCACCAGGGTGTAGGCCATCTCCCCCTTAGACTTGTTCGCCATGTTGTGGATGTTGAGGCCGTTTCGCGCCATCGTAGTCGAAATCATCCCCAGCATGTTGGGCACGTTGGCGTTCGCGATGGCCACGCGATGCGGCGATTCGCGCGGCATTTCCACTGCCGGAAAGTTGACCGCATTGCGCACTGCGCCCTCCTCGAGGAAGTCGCGCAGCTGGTCGATCACCATCGCTGCGCTGGCCTCCTCCGCCTCTTCCGTCGAGGCGCCCAGGTGCGGCAGCGCGACGATGCCCGCGATCCCCGCATAGCGCGGGCTCGGGAAGTCGCAGACGTAGGACTTGAGCCTCCCGCCGGCAACCGCTACGGCCACCGCCTCCTCGTCGACGATGGCGGCGCGCGAGAAGTTGAGCAGTACCGAACCGGGATGCAGCAGCGCGAGGCGGCGCGCGTCCACCAGGTGGCGCGTCGACTCCAGGAGCGGCACGTGCAGGGTCACGAAATCGGCGGCGGCGAAGAGGTCGTCGACGGACCCCGCCAGCCGCACGGGCGCGGGAAGGCGGGCGAGCGACTCCGTGGTGGCCTGCGGGTCGTAGCCGATCACGCGCAGGCCAAGCCGCAATGCCGCATCGGCGACGAGGCCGCCGATGGCACCCAGCCCGACGACGCCCAGGGTCTTGCCGTGCAGCTCGATGCCGGCGTACTTCTTCTTGCCTTCCTCCACGCGGCGCTCGAAGTCCGCGCCGGGCGCCAGCGCGCGCACGCCGTCGATCGCGGCAACGAGGTTGCGCGCCGCGAGGAAGATCGCGGCGATGACGAGTTCCTTCACCGCGTTGGCATTGGCGCCGGGGGCGTTGAAGACCGGGATGCCGCGCCGGCTCATTTCCGCCACCGGGATGTTGTTCACGCCGGCGCCGGCGCGCGCGATCGCCTTGACGGTGGCCGGGACCTGCGCGACAGCCAGCGCGTGCGAGCGCAGCAGTATCGCGTCGGGGTCCGCCAGCGCAGGCTCGACACGGTAGGCCTGCGGCGGGAAGCGGCGCAGGCCGCGCGCGGAGATCGCGTTGTAGGTGGCGATGCGGAGCGGCAATTTCATTTGATGCTGTCGGCTCGTTTCTCGACCATCAACCATTCCGGCGCGCGAAATCCTTGAGGAAGTCGACCAGCGCGGCCACGCCCTCGATCGGCATCGCGTTGTAGATCGAGGCGCGCATGCCGCCCACCGAACGGTGTCCCTTGAGCTGCGACAGCCCGAGCGCCTCGGCTTCCGCCAGGAAGCGCGCGTCGAGGGAGCCGTCCTTGAGGCGGAAGGGGACGTTCATGCGTGAGCGGTCCTCCTTCGCCACGGGATTGGCATAGAAGTCCTGGCTGTCGAGGTAGTCGTAGAGGAGCGAGGCCTTGGCGACGTTCTCGCGCTCCATCGCCGCGAGTCCCCCTTTGGCGAGGAGCCACTTGAAGGTGAGTCCCGCGAGGTAGACGGAAAAGGTGGGCGGCGTGTTGAGCATCGAGTCCGCATCCGCCTGCAGCTTGAAGTCGAGGACGTTCGGGGTGTCGGGCATCGCCTGCCCGATGAGGTCCTCTCGGACGATGACGATCACCAGGCCGGCGGGCCCGATGTTCTTCTGCGCCCCGGCGTAGATCAGCCCGTAGCGCGACACGTCCACGGGCTTCGACAGGATGTGCGAGGACATGTCGGAGACGAGCGGCACGTCGCCGGTGTCCGGCGTCCAGTGGTACTCGACGCCGCCGATGGTCTCGTTGGTGCAGACGTGCACGTAGGCGGCCTCCGGCGCGAGCCGCCACGACGCCTGCCTGGGCACGCAGGTGAAGTTGCGGTCCTCCGCGCTCGCCGCGAGGTTCGGGCGGCAGTACTTCTTCGCCTCCGCGAACGCCTTCTTCGACCATTCGCCGGTGGTGACGAAATCGGCGCTCGCCTTGCCGCGCAGCAGGTTCATGGGCACGGCGGCGAACTGCGCCGAGGCACCCCCCTGCAGGAACAGCACCTTGTAGCTGGCGGGAATGGCGAGAAGCGTGCGCAGGTCCGCCTCGGCCGCCGCGGCGAGCGCCACGAACTCCTTGCCGCGGTGGCTCATTTCCATCACCGACATGCCCATGCCGTGCCAGTCGATGAGTTCCGCCCTGGCCTGTTCCAGCACCGCGGGGACCAGCATCGCCGGACCCGAACCGAAATTCCATACGTGCATCGCTCTAGCTCCTTCGCTCGCGGCGAACCGCCCGTTGTCCCGATGGCCGCTCAGGCCGGCTCCGCGCCGCCCTCGGCCCCGTTGCCGTGGCCGTTGCCGTTGCCGTTTTCCTCGTCGTCGCGGTCAACGACCGTCTGCAGACCGGAGAGTTTCTCGCCTTCGTCCAGGTTGATGAGCGTCACCCCCTGGGTGGAGCGGCCCATCTCGCGGATCTCCGAAACGCGGGTGCGGATCAGGACGCCACCGGAGGTGATGAGCATGATCTCGTCCTCCCTGGAGACCAGCGTCGCGGCGACGACCTTGCCGTTGCGCTCCGAAGTCTGGATCGCGATCATGCCCAGCGTGCCGCGGCCATGGCGCGTGTACTCGGCGATGGAGGTGCGCTTGCCGTAGCCGTTCTCGGTGGCGGTGAGGACGCTCTGTTCCTCGCTCTCGGCCACCAGGAGCGCGATCACCTTGCCGCCCTTGGCGAGGTTCATGCCGCGCACGCCCCTGGCGCCGCGGCCCATCGGGCGCACGTCGTTCTCGTCGAAGCGCACCGCCTTGCCCTCGTCGGAGAAGAGCATGACGTCATGGTGCCCGTCGGTGAGCGCCACCCCGATGAGGTGGTCGCCCTCGTCGAGATCCACGGCGATGATGCCGGAGTCGCGCGGCCGGGAGTATTCGGCGAGCGCGGTCTTCTTGACCACCCCCTGCTGCGTGGCGAAGAAGATGTAGCGGTCCTCGACGAACTCGCGCACGGGCAGGATCGCGTTGATGCGCTCGTCCTGGTCCATCTTGAGGAGGTTCACGATCGGCTTGCCGCGGCTGCCGCGGCTGCCCAGCGGCACCTCGTAGACCTTGATCCAGTAGACCTTGCCCTTGTTCGAGAAGCACAGCACGTAGTCGTGCGTGTTGGCGATGAAGAGCTTCTCGATGAAGTCGTCTTCCTTGGTGGTGGTCGCCTGCTTGCCGCGGCCGCCGCGCTTCTGCGCCCGGTACTCGTCGAGCTTCTGGCTTTTCACGTAGCCGGCATGCGAGAGAGTGACCACCACGTCCTCCGGAGCGATCAGGTCCTCCATCGAGAGGTCCACCCCGTTCACCACGATCTCGCTGCGCCGCGCATCGCCGAACTCGCGGCGGATCTCCTTCAGTTCGTCGGCGATGATGGCGGTCACGCGCTCCGGCTTCGCCAGGATGTCGAGGAGGTCCTCGATGGCGGCGATCACCTCGCGGTACTCGGAGAGGATCTTGTCCTGCTCGAGGCCGGTCAAGCGCTGCAGCTGCATCTCGAGGATGCGCTGCGCCTGCACGTCGGAGAGGCGGTAGCCGTTCCCCGCCAGCCCGAAGTCCCGGGGCAGGTTCTCGGGACGGAACTGGTCGGCCGAGGCGCGGGCGAGCATCTCCTCCACCAGCGAGGAGCGCCAGGTTCGCGCCATGAGCTCGGTTTTCGCGACCGGCGGCGTCGGAGCCGCCTTGATGATGGCGATGACCTCGTCCACGTTGGACAGCGCCACGGCCAGACCCTCGAGGACGTGCCCGCGCTCGCGCGCCTTGCGCAGGTCGAACACGGTGCGGCGCGTGACCACCTCGCGCCGGTGGCGCAGGAAGGCGTCGAGGAACTGCTTCAGGTTGAGCACCTTCGGCTGGCCGTCGATGAGGGCGACCATGTTCATGCCGAACGTTTCCTGCATCTGCGTGAGCTTGTACAGGTTGTTCAGCACGATCTCGGCGACCTCGCCGCGCTTCAGCTCGATCACCAGCCGCATGCCCTTCTTGTCGCTCTCGTTGCGCAGGTCGGCGATGCCCTCGATCTTCTTGTCCTGCACGAGCTCGCTGATGCGCTTGAGCAGCTGGTCGCCGCCGACCTGGTAGGGGAGCTCGTCGACGATGATCGCCTGTTTGCCGGCCCGCTCCATGTCCTCGACGTGCGCCCGCGCCCGCATCACCACGCGCCCGCGCCCCGTGCGGTAGCCTTCCTTCACGTCGGCGGTGCCGTAGATGATGCCGGCCGTCGGGAAGTCGGGAGCCGGGACGATCGCGATCAGCTCCTCGATGTCGATGTCGGGCTTCGCCAGCACCGCGAGGCAGGCGTCCACGACCTCGTTCAGGTTGTGCGGCGGGATGTTGGTCGCCATGCCCACGGCGATGCCCGAGGAGCCGTTGACCAGCAGGTTCGGGAAGCGCGCCGGCAGGATCAGGGGCTCGTTTTCGCTGCCGTCGTAGTTGGGACCGAAGTCGACCGTCTCCTTCTCGAGGTCGGCCAGGAGCTCGTGGGCGATCTTGGCCATGCGGATCTCGGTGTAGCGCATGGCGGCCGCATTGTCGCCGTCCACCGAGCCGAAGTTGCCCTGCCCGTCCACCAGGGGGTAGCGCAGGCTGAAGTCCTGGGCCATCCGGACGATGGTGTCGTAGACCGCCGTATCGCCGTGCGGGTGGTACTTGCCGATCACGTCGCCGACGATGCGGGCGGACTTCTTGTAGGCCTTGTTCCAGTCGTTGGACAGCTCGTGCATGGCGAAGAGAACCCGCCGGTGCACGGGTTTCAGGCCGTCACGGACGTCGGGAAGCGCCCGCCCCACGATCACGCTCATGGCGTAATCGAGGTAGGAACGGCGCATCTCCTGCTCGATGCTGATCGGGTGGGTTTCTTTGGCGAACGGTTCCATGGGCGCGTAGGTCAGGGCGGGTCACCCTCGCCCGCGAGCGGGAGGGCGCTAACCGCTTGTTTTAATGGGGTTTTTTGCGGGCGGAAAAACTGAAATACTAGCATAATTCCCATGCCCTACGCTACTGGGGCGCCGGGGGCAAACAGTGTGGCGAATGCGCAACCCGGGCGCCCGATTGTTGCGCAAACCGCACTGTCGGTTGTGGACCGTAGGCCCCTTTGTGTATCATTGTGCGAGTCGTTTCAGGCGCGAGCCTAGAAAAAATGCCTGGCATCAAAAAATCATCCAAATCTCTTGGGAGTTCCAAAATGAAGATTTCCTCGATTGCGAAGCTGCTCGTCGGTTCGGTGGCCGCCGCGGCTCTCGCTTCCGGCTCCGCGCTCGCTCAGACCGTCAACGTGACGACCGATAGCGCTGGCACCCCCGTACGTGACTCTTCCGGCAACTGTGTCCTGACCTCGGGCATCGCCCACCCGGACTGCCAGCCCAAGAAGGACGCCCCGGCGCCCAAGCCCTCCGCCCCCGCCGCCCCCGGCGCTCCGGCGAAGCCCGCCTCGCCGACCTCTCCGGCCGGCAAGCCGGCCCCGGCGTCGATGAAGCAGACGATCGTCATCCAGGCCGACGCGCTGTTCGACTTCGACAAGTCGGTCGTCCGTCCGGACGGCATGAAGAGCATCGATGGCGCGATGGCGAAGCTCGCCGGCGTCGACGTCGAAATGGTCATCGCGACGGGCCACACGGACAACGTCGGCACCGATGCCTACAACCAGAAGCTCTCCGAGCGTCGCGCCGCGGCCGTGAAGGCCTACCTGGCTTCCAAGGGCATCCCGTCCTCGAAGATCACCACGATCGGCAAGGGCGAATCCCAGCCGGTGGCGACCAACAAGACGAAGGAAGGCCGCCAGAAGAACCGTCGCGTGGACATCGAGTTCAAGGGCGTCAAGAAGTAAGCTCTCCTGACCCGGCAGAAAACCCCGCCCCGGCGGGGTTTTTTGTTCGTGGCACGCCATGCAACAGGTCGATACCCTGATTCACGCCGCCTGGATCGCCCCGGTCGAACCGCCGGGGACGCTCCTTGCCGACCACTGCGTCGCCGTCCGGGACGG
>CAZOIB010000103.1:0-4764 GCA_964579785.1 uncultured Lysobacter sp.
GCCTCGAGCGCCTCCAGCCAGCGCAGCGCGCACACGCACCAGCGGTCGCCGGGCTTGAGTCCGCGGAAGCGCATCTCCGGGCGCGGCGTCACCAGGTCGTTGCCGCGATCCAGGCTGAAGGCCAGGAACTCCTCCGTCATGCGCGCGCAGACCAGGTGCGTGCCCGCGTCGTCCCCCGCGGACCGGCAGGAACCGTCCCGGTAATACCCCGTCAGGGGGTCGAAACAGCAGGCGCGCAATTCGCCGCCGAGGACGTTCAGGGACTGCGGCATCTCGATGGTCTCCGGGGAATCGTTCCCGTAATGATAAAATACGCCTCCGACGAATCGTCATCATGCACCGGCGTTTCCGCGCCCGGTTCCCCCGCAATGGCCCGCACCCGCAGCAAGTCCGCGCCCCGCCTCACCCGGGACGCCGAACGACTCATCGCCCTCGCCAACGGACTGCACACCTCCGGCAGCCTGACCGAGGACCGTTTCTGGGAGGGCGAGATCGCCGCCCTGATGGAAAAGCTCCTCGAGCACGGCAACGACGCCCCGCTCGACGGGGCGCTGGACCACCTCTGGCAGACCAACTCCGGCGCCTACGACGTGCTGATCGAGCGCGTGGAAGGCATCTCCGAGTCCGTCACCGTCATGCAGGGCGATCTCGCCTGGGAGTCGCTCCTGATCGCCGCCCCGGTGGTGGCCTGGTCGAAGTATGCGATACCTTCGGGGCCCATCGTCCGCGACGACGCGCTGGCCCTCAAGGTGCAGTTGCAGGCGCACGTGCTGGCGGCCGACGCCCGCGTGACCCTCGTGCCCTACCTCTACTCGGTCGACCAGCTGCCGCGGCACTTCTCGGAGCTGCGCCGCCTCGCCGCCCGCCTGGGGGATGCCGCCGTCACCGGCGAGATTCCGCGCATCGACTTCGCGCGCATGCCCGAGACGGCGCAGCTGCTTTCCGACGCGCGCTTCGTCATCGCCTCGGTGGCCGCGCCGCGCGGCAAGCCGCTCTTCCGCTGGCAGGAGGATGCGAGCGGCCACACGGGACGCACGACGAGCCTGGAGCAGTGGATCGCGCAGGCCCGCCCGACCATCGCCAAGATGCTGCCCGGCTGCGTCTTCGAGTGCCTGCTGCCGGACGCCTATTACGTCAATTGCCGCGAAGCGGACCGGCGCGTGCGCCCTTACGCCATCCGCGCAGGGGTGTCCCTCCTGGAGAACACGCTGCAGGTGGAGCCCGCGCAGCTGCGCGCGGTGATCGCGGGCTTCGGCGAGGAGCGCGTCGACGAGTATCGCGTCAGCTTCACCGTCAACGGCGACAGCCACGTGGCGCACGGCGTCGTCTGGCCGCTCTACGGGCGCGAGGACGAGAACACCCGCCCCGGCCCCGTCGAGGACCTCATGGCGGAACTCGCGCAGTGCGGCGTGACGGAAGTGAAGAAGCTCTCCGGCACCTTCGAGCCCGAATATTGCGAGGACTGCGGCGCGCCGCTCTTCGCCAACCCCGAGGCGGAGATGGTGCACGCCGAGCTTCCCGAGGAAGCGGACTCCCCCGCCGCCCACTTCCACTAGACAATGAACCCGGTTCACGAACCGGGTTCATATACGTTCCTCATCCATGGACGCTCTCTCCGAAGTCCTGCGACTGGCGAGCCTTTCGGGCACGGTGCTCGCGGATGCCACGGCGGGCGGGGCGTGGTGCGTGACGGTCCCGGCGGCGAGTTCGCGCACCTTCGCGCACGTCGTGCTGGAGGGCGAGTGCGTGCTGCAGGCGGGAGGCGGCGAGCCCCTGGCCCTGCGCGCGGGCGATGTCGCCTTCCTGGCGCGCGGCGAAAGCCACCTGCTCGCCTCCGAACTCGCCGCGCAGGCCACGCCCTTTGCCACGCTGCTCAGGCCGCCGGTCGCGGGCGAGCTGGCGCCGGTCACGCTGGGCGGATCGGGCCGGCGCACGCGCTGGGTGACGCTCGCGATCACGCTGGACCGCCACCTCGCCGAGCCGCTTTTCGCCGCCCTGCCTCCCATGCTCAAGGCGGCCCTGCGCGGTACCGCACCGCTCGCCTGGCTCTCCGATTCGCTGGGCCTTTCGCTTTCCGGGAGCGACGCCCCGCGTCCCGGCGGGACTGCAGCACTGTCGCGCGTGGCGGAACTGGTGCTGATCGAGACGCTGCGCCGCCACGTGGAGGACCTGCCGCCGGGCGGCAAGGGCTGGCTCGCGGGATTGAACGACCGCCATGTGGGCGCCGCGCTGGCCCTCGTGCACGGCCGTCCCGGCGAGCGCTGGACGGTGGAACGGCTGGCACGCCAGGTGGGACTCTCGCGCTCCGCCCTCGCCGAGCGCTTCTCGCTGGTGGTTGGCGAACCGATCTTCGGCTTCCTCACGCAGGTGCGGCTGCAACTCGCCGCGCACGAACTCCTCACCACCGACCACTCGATCGAGTCGATCGCTGAAGACGCGGGCTACGAGGCGGTGAACTCCTTTTCGCGCGCGTTCAAGCGCGCCTTCGGGAAGCCGCCCTCGGTCTGGCGCAAGAAGGCGCGCCGCAAGCGCTAGTTCCCGGCGCCCCTGGGCGCGTGAGCGCGTTGGCCCTATCGCTCCGCGCGTGTCGCCAGGGGACGCACCCGTTCGCTCATGATCCGGTACTGCGCCTCGACCAGCGCCACGGTGGGGTCGTGCCCGGTGCGCGGGACCAGGACGAACTCCTTTTGCGGCGCCGCGATGCCGTCGAAATATCGCCGCGCCACTTCGGGTGCCGCGACGAGGTCTTCGGACCCCTGGATGATGAAGACAGGAATCTCGAACGCGGCTCCGAGCCCCGGCAAATCGACCCGGGAAAACATGCCGTCGCCCTTGCGGCCGACGAATTGCAGGTAGGAATGATCCTCGCCTTCCTCGTACTCGGCGCGCATTTGCGGCGTGTCGTAAGCGGGAGCGCGCACCCACCAGGACCGCGGCGCGGGGATGGACGTCTTCGCTTCATAGGCCCTGGTCGCGCGGCGCAGGACCCCGGAATGGCGCGGATTCTCCCAGGGCGGAGGGCCGAGCGATTCGAGTGCCGAGACCGTGGGCCGATCCCCGGCTGCGCGCGCCATTGCCAGCACCTTCGCGTAGCTCGCGGACGGGTTGTCGCGATAGCCGACGATCTGCGCCACACCCACGTAGGCGTGGAACAGTTCGGGCCGGGACCTGGCCATGTGGACGCCGAGGATGGAACCCCATGACCCGCCGGTGAGGATGATCCGCTTCTGGCCGAGACGCCGGGCAAGGTACTCTGCGAGTGCGATGCCGTCCTCTGCCATGCGCTCCAGGGTGAGCGGCGGATCCGCAGGAGGCACGTTGCGGCCGTAGGTCCTCCCCGCGCCACGCTGGTCCCACTGCACGAGCGTGAAGTCCTTCTCCCAGGCGCCGTAAATGGTGTCCGCGTAGGGACTGAGCGTGTTTCCCGGGCCGCCGTGCAGGAAGAGAATCACCGGGTTGGCGCAACTTTCGCCCTTGATCGTGACCCACTGCTCGATGCCGCCGATGGGCACGAAGCGCTCTTCGCGCACGGGTCGTGCAGGTGCCGGGCACGGCGTTGTCGCCGCCCCGTCCCCGTCTGCCGCACGGCCCAGGTGCGGAAATCCGGCAAGCGCAACCACCGCCGCCAGCAGGGCAACCCGGCCGATCCCGGTCATCCTCGCCCTCCAGACAAGCCGGTTCTTCGGGAAGGTAATGGATGGCGCCGCACCCTACTTCAGCGCCTTGTAGAGAAACGGCAGCGAGGTGTCCATCCGGTAATCGACGTCGGAGTGGTTGTCGTCGAACTCCTCGTAGGTGTGGCCGATTCCGGCCTCCGCCAGCCGCTTCGAGAGGGTGCGCGTGCCGAAGTGGATGTGGTACTGGTCGCGCGAGCCGCAGTCGATGTAGATGCCGCGCAGCGACGCGAGGTTCTTGCGGTACTTCCTCACCAGGTTGATCGGGTCGCTGGCCTGCCAGCGCTTCCAGCGCTTCCCGAGCATTTCCCCCGTCTCGAGGTTGAACGGCAGGCGGAAGCCGTTGGGCGCCTTCGGGTCCGGGTCGTAGCTCGCGGCCATGCACAGGTTCATGATCGCGTGCCCCTCGGCCATGGAGAGCTTGGGCTTCGCCCAGACGGCCTCGAGGAAGCCGCGCACGCGACCGTCGTCGAGCCCGCGGTCCGCGCCCTTCTCCAGCCTGCGCACGTCCACCCTGCCGGCGACGGACTTCTTCGGGCGGTACTTCGCCAGTTCGTTGAGCGTGTTGGGCCAGTCGTGGTGGTAGACGAAATCGAAGTAGGCATCGCCGGAGTGGTCCGCGATGGCGCCCCAGGTCGAGGCGTACTTCATGCCGTGGATGATGGCGCCATAGCCGCCCGAGGACTTGCCGAAGCAGCCGCGGTGCTCGCGCGCAGCCAGCGTGCGGAACTCGCGATCGACGAAGGGCACGATTTCCTTCGTGAGGTAGTCGGCGTAGTCGCCGATGGCCGAGGAGTTCACGTACTGGTTGCCGCCCAGGGCCGTGAAGCAGTCCGGGAAGACGATGATGGCGGGGCCCATCTTCCCCTCGTGCACGAGGCGAGCGGCGCGCTCGGGCACGTTCTCGCTGAAGTTCTTCCACGCCACGTGGGAGAGGCCCGAGCCGGTGAAGCCGGCCATGTCGACGAAGACGGGAAAGCGCTTTCCGCGCCCGCGCGTGGCACCCTCGTCGTACTGCGGCGGCAGCCAGACGGCGAGCTTGCGCTCGTGCGGGTCGCGCAGCGCGTTGTCCCGCAGGACTTTCGAGACG
>CAZOIB010000104.1:0-7341 GCA_964579785.1 uncultured Lysobacter sp.
GTTTCATGGCGTGGAATTCTATCGTGGACGGATGGGTCAGGGGACGGCAACGGTGTAGTTGAGGGCGAGCCGTCCGCCATCCGGGTAGAGGGTCTGGCCGGTCATGTACGACGACTCCCCGCTCGCGAGGAAAAGCGCGACTTTCGCGACCTCTTCCGGCTCGCCCATCCGCCCCAGCGGCGTGCGCGCAAGGATCTTCCTTTCGGCTTCGGCGTTGCCGAGCACCGCGCCCTTCGCGAGTTCGGTGAGGATGGTGCCGGGCCCGATCGCGTTCACGCGGATGCCGTGCGGCGCAAGGGCGAGGGCCATCACCTTGGTGAGCTGGTTGATGCCGCCCTTGGAGACGACGTAGGGCACCTGGTTGGGAATGGCGAGCACCGCATTGACGCTCGACATGTTGACGATCGCGCCGCCGCCGCCCTGCTTCGCCATCTGGCGCGCCGCCGCCTGCCCGGCGAGAAACACCCCTTTCAGGTTGACCGCGATCACCCGGTCGAAATCCGCCTCCTCGAGGTCGAGGAATTCCGCGGCGTGCACGATGCCGGCGTTGGCGACCAGGATGTCGAGGCGGCCGAAGTCCGCGACTGCCGCGGCAACGGCGGACTCCACGTCGGCCTTGCGCGACACGTCGCACGGGACGAAGGCGGCCTGCAGTCCCTCGCCATTCAGGCGTTCCGCCGCGGCCGCGCCGCGTTCGCGCGCCACGTCGGCCAGGACGACCTTCGCGCCGTCGCGCGCGAAGAGCTCCGCGCACGCAAGCCCGATGCCGCTCGCGGCACCCGTCACGAGCGCCACGCGGCCCGCGAGCCTCATGGCTTCCTGGCGGGCGCGGGTTTCTCGGGAGCGATCTGCATGAGTTCCGGCGCGGAAAGCGCCCTCCCCATTTCGATGGTCGAGACGAAATCCGCGCAGAGCTTGTCCTGCCCCTTGGGGCAGCTCGACTTGGCGAGGTCGCGCATCTCGCCCGAGTCCTGGGGGGACAGGTCCGGACTGCTCAGGCGCCGGTCGAGCCAGCCCTTGAAGGCGGCGTCCTTCTCGAGGATGGGACCGGCATCGGCCACCTTCGGCCAGCCGCTGATGTACACGCGCAGGAGCGCCTCGGTGAAGGCTTCGGCGGTCGGCCCCTTGTCGCAGTGGCCGTAGTCGTGCATCGCCTTCTGCAGCGCGGCCCAGCTGGTCACGCGGTCGATCGCCTTGCCGGCGTCGCCGCAGGGTTTGTCGGCGGCGAGCGCGGGGAACATCGCGGTCGCGACGAGTAGTGCGGCGGCGCTAAGCCGCCATGCCGGGGCGCTGGGACGCATGGCCTTGCGATTGCCTTTCACGAATGGCGCGGGCGATTCCGGGAGCGTCGAGTCCGCAATCGGCCAGCAGCAGTGCCGAATCGCCGTGTTCGACGAACTGGTCGGGCAGGCCCAGCTGCAGCACGGGCACCTCGACACCCTGGGCCGCGAGGGACTCGAGGACCGCGGAGCCCGCGCCGCCTTCGACGACGTTCTCCTCGACGGTGACCAGGAGCTCGTGGGACGTCGCTAGCCGCAGCACGAGGGCGTCGTCGAGCGGCTTCACGAAACGCATGTTGGCGACGGTGGCGCCGAGTTCCGCGCCTGCCTCCAGCGCGGGAGCGAGCATCGTGCCGAAGGCGAGGATCGCGACCTTGCGGCCTTCGCGCCGGATCTCGCCTTCGCCCAGCGGCACGGCCTGCATCGGTTGCGCAACCTCCGCGCCGCAGCCGGCGCCACGCGGATAGCGCACCGCCGACGGGCCGTCGATGGTGATGCCGGGGTAGAGCATCTGTCGGCATTCGTTCTCGTCCGCCGGCGCCATCACCGTCATGTTCGGGATGCAGCGCAGGTAGGAGAGGTCGAAGGCGCCATGGTGGGTCGGGCCGTCGGCGCCGACCAGGCCGCCGCGGTCGAGGGCGAAGACCACGGGCAGGTTCTGGAGCGCCACGTCGTGGATGAGCTGGTCGTAGGCGCGCTGCAGGAAGGTCGAGTAGATGGCCACCACCGGCTTCATGCCTTCGCAGGCGAGCCCCGCGGCGAAGGTGACGGCATGCTGCTCGGCGATGCCGACGTCGAAGTAGCGATCCGGGAATTCGCGCGAGAAGCGCACCATGCCGGATCCTTCGCGCATGGCCGGCGTGATGCCCACGACGCGACGATCGAGCTTCGCCATGTCGCACAGCCAGTCCCCGAAGACCTGCGTGTACGTGGGCCGGGGCTTCCTGTCGGGAGCGGCGGCGGGCTTCACCAGCCCCACGCCGGGGTCGAAGCGGCCGGGCCCGTGGTAGGCGATCGGGTCGTCCTCGGCAAAGGGGTAGCCCTGCCCCTTCTTCGTCACCACGTGCAGGAACTGCGGGCCGTCGAGGCGCTTCACGTTGGTGAGGGTCTCGACGAGGACCTCGAGGTTGTGGCCGTCGATCGGCCCGGTGTAGTTGAGGCCGAACTCCTCGAAGAGCGTCGAGGGCGTGATCATGCCCTTGGCATGCCCCTCGAAGCGCTTGGCGAGCTCCTTCATCGGCGGGGATACCGAGAGGATCTTGTCGGCGGTCTTCTTGGTGGCGGCGTAGAAGCGCCCGGACATGAGCCTGGCGAGGTAGTTGTTGAGCGCGCCGACGTTCTCCGAGATCGACATGTCGTTGTCGTTCAGGACCACGATCATGTTGGTGCCCGACTGCTTCACGTTGTTCAACGCCTCGAAGGCCATGCCGGCCGTCATGGCGCCGTCGCCGATCACCGCGATGGCGCGGTGGTCGCGGCCGAGGTGCCGTGCCGCCACGGCCATGCCCAGCGCGGCGGAGATGGAGGTCGAGGAATGCGCCGTGCCGAAGGTGTCGTAGATCGATTCCTCGCGGCGCGGAAAGCCGGCGATGCCGCCCTTCTGGCGCAGCTTCGCCATTCCGGCGCGGCGGCCGGTGAGGATCTTGTGGCCGTAGGTCTGGTGGCCCACGTCCCAGATGAGGCGGTCCTCGGGGGTCGCGAACACGTAATGCAGCGCGATGGTGAGCTCCACCGTGCCCAAGTTCGAGGACAGGTGGCCCCCGGTCGCGGCGACCGACTCGAGGATGAAGCGGCGCAACTCGCCCGCCAGGACCGGCAGCTGCTTGCGATCGAGACGCCGCAGGTCCGACGGGTCGTTGATGGTCTCGAGAAGTGGGTAAGCGCTCATTTTCATGGGCCGGCCGGAGGACCGCAGACCCGCATTTTGCCGCAAGTGGCCATCGGCCGTCTGCGCTACCTCAAGTCGGCCCGATTGACGTGCCAGGTACATGTACCAGGTACATGTACCTGGTACCGGGCTAACGATCGCGGTGGACGATGTAGTCGGCCAGCTGGCGCAGGCGGTCGGCGCGCGCGTCGAAGACGCCCAGGGCCTGCTGCGCCTCGGCCAGGAGCTCGCCGGCGAGCCGCTTCGCGTCGGCAATCCCGAGCAGGCTGGTGTAGGTGGGCTTGCCCGCCTCCCGGTCCTTGCCGGCGGTCTTGCCCAGCGTCGCGGAGCTGCCTTCCTCGTCCAGGATGTCGTCCACCACCTGGAAGGCGAGGCCGACGCATTTTGCGTAGCGGTCGAGGTGGTCGAGCTGGGTCTTCTCCAGAGTTTGGCCGCAATGCGCGCCCAGGAGGACGGAGGCGCGGATGAGCGCACCCGTCTTGTGGATGTGCATGTTCTCCAGTTCCGGCAGCGTGAGCGACCTGCCCACCGCGTCGAGATCGATCGCCTGCCCGCCGGCCATGCCGCGCGAGCCGCAGGCCGACGCGAAGAGCTGGATCATCCGCAGTTGCAAGGCGGGATCGTCCGCCAGGTGGTTCTCGGCCATCAGCTGGAACGCGAGGCTCTGCATCGCGTCGCCGGCCAGCAAGGCCATGGCCTCGTCGAACTCCACGTGGCAGGTGGGCCGGCCGCGCCGCAGTACGTCGTCGTCCATGCATGGCAGGTCGTCGTGCACGAGGGAGTAGGCATGGACCGTCTCCACTGCGGCGGCGACGACCTCGAGGCGCGCCGCGCCGGCGCCTGTCACCAGGCCCGCGGCCAGGACGAGCATCGGGCGCACGCGCTTTCCGCCGCCCAGCGTGGCGTAGCGCATGGCCTCGTGCAGGCGCGACGGGGCGATGCTGGCGGCCGGCAGGAGGCTGGCCAGCACGGCCTCCATGCGGCCGGCCACTTCGCGCGACCAGGCCGGGAAATCGACTGCGCTCACGAGTCGGCGGGGGGCAGGTCCTTCAGAACCTCTCCCTCCAGGATGCTGATGCGCGCCTGGGCCGCGGTGAGCTTGCCTTCGCAATGGCGCAGCAACTCCGCCCCGCGCTGGTAGGCCGCGAGAGACTCCTCGAGCGGCAGCTTGCCCTCCTCCATCTTCGCGACGATGGCCTCGAGTTCCTCGAGCGCCCTCTCGAAGGGAATGTCGGCAGCGGCAGCGGTCGTCTTCGCCATGGGTCGGCACCTTAACGCAATTGGCCCCGGGCGTCATTTTCGCGTGCCGCAGGCGGCCGTGCCGTGATGTGGAACAAGGAGTTGCGCCATCGCAAGCCCCAGCCCGGAATTCCTTGAAAAAAGGGGGAACCTTGGGCACACTGGCCTGCTCAAATTCTTGTCTTGAGTCTGGTTCGGGACGGAGCTGCAGAGTTAAAAGCTGGCTGACTCGATTTGCCCGGTGTGGTTTTCATCTTTGGCTTTATCGGAGGTGCGGAGCATGTCGGACTTGGCGAGCCAACTGGCGCTCACCCGGACGCCAACGCATCTCCCCCTTTCGTGGTATTTCGACCCGAAAGTGGCGGAGATCGAACGGAAACTCCTCTTCGACCGCGGTCCCGGCTACGTCGGCCACGCCATGATGGCGCCCGCGCCCGGCGACTATCGCGTTCTCGACTGGCGCGAAAGCGGCCCCGGCTGGGCCTTGGTGAACAACGACGGCCGCCACGACCTGGTGTCCAACGTCTGCCGTCACCGCCAGGCGATCATGCTCAAGGGCGCCGGCCAGTTGCCCGGAGGCAGCATCACCTGCCCCGTGCACCGCTGGGCCTACGACAGCGAAGGCCGGCACCTCGGCGCGCCGCATTTCCAGGACCACCCCTGCCTCGACCTGCCGAAACAGGACCTGCAGCGGTGGCACGGCATGCTCTTCAACGGGCCGCGCGACATCGCGAAGGACCTCGCCTCGATGGGAGCGGCCAGGGACCTCGATTTCGACGGCCACGTGCTCGACAAGGTCGAGGTCGTGGAATACGACTTCAACTGGAAGACCTTCATCGAGGTCTACCTCGAGGACTACCACGTCGCCCCGTTCCACCCGGGCCTGGGCCACTTCGTCACCTGCGACGACCTGAAGTGGGAATACGGCGACTGGTACAGCGTGCAGACCGTCGGCGTGAACAAGTCGCTCGCCGAGCCCGGCAGCGCCGTCTACGCCCGCTGGCACGAGCAGGTGCTCAGGTTCCGCCACGGCGAGCCGCCGCCGCACGGCGCGATCTGGCTCACCTACTACCCCAACATCATGGTCGAGTGGTACCCGCACGTGCTGGTGATCTCCACCCTCTGGCCGCGCGGGCCGGAGAAGTGCGTGAACGTGGTCGAGTTCTACTACCCCGAGGAGATTGCCCTTTTCGAGCGCGAGTTCGTGGAGGCGGAGCAGAAGGCCTACGACGAAACGGCGGTCGAGGACAAGGACATCTGCGACCGCATGACGCAGGGCCGCCGCGCGCTTTGGCTCGAGGGGCGCGAGGAGCACGGGCCGTACCAGTCGCCGATGGAGGACGGCATGGTCCACTTCCACGAGTTCGTCCGCCGCGAGCTGCAGCAGCACTTGTGAGGGACAGGTTGCTTTGCGCCTGCTGGCGCAAACCAACCTGTCCCTCAACGGTCGAACTCGTGCACCACCGCCCAGAGGGTCGCGTAGGTGTGCGCGGAGAAGTCGGCGTGCAGCGCCTCGTAGTCCTCGGGGCGCAGCGGCTCGCGTTCCTTGCCCTTGCGGATCTCCCACCAGCGCTTCTGGATGGCCTCGCGCGCCGCGGGCGTCGGCATGGCCGGCCGGCGCAGTTTCTCGTGCGTGCCGGCGAAGAGGCGCCGCTTGAGCGTCACGTCCGAGGAGGAGATGCGGAAGAGCTTGGTGAGCATCGCGGAGGTGGCGCCGTGGCGGATGAAATGCTCGATCTGCCGCGAACGCTTGCCGATGTAGCCCACCTGCCGGATGCCGTGCTCGAAGGAGCCGGCATCGATCTGCACCGCCACGCGCGGCTCCTGCATCTCGGAAAGGCGCACGAGGTCGTCCGTGGTGAGGGCGCGCAGTTCCGCGAGCTGCACCTCCGAGAGCCCCGGGGGCGCCGGGCGATTCTCGTCGGCGCTCCTCTGCAGCTCGCGGATGAGATGGGCGAGGACGAGCAGGCGCAGTTGCTGGTCACGGATCTCGATCATGGCTCGTCCCTCCCCGGTTCGGTCACGTTGCCGCCGCGGTGAATCCGCGGGTGTGGTCGAGGGACCGAAGTTGCCGCCGGGCCGGGAAGGTGTCAACGCGAAATCGCGAAATTTTCGTGACGCGCCGCAGCATGGCGGAACGGGCACTGAAATTGCCGTGCGCGTGCCAGTCGGGCAGTAACCGAGAAGCCGCTCAAGCTTCGCGACGCAAGGCCGCGAAGCTGCGGGGAATTTCCGCCCGCTAGTCTTCCTCCTTGGCGAGCTTGAACTGCGAGGTGAGCGCCGACTGCGTCTGCGGCGGCACCATCGCGTAGTGGCTGTACTCGATCGCGTAGGAACCCTGCCCGCCGGTCACCGAGCGCAGCCGCGACTGGTACTCGGCCACTTCCGACAGCGGCACCTGCCCGGAGATCGACATGAGGTCGCCGCCCGAGGATTCCGTGCCGGTGATCTGCCCGCGGCGGGACGAGATGTCGCTCGTCATGTCGCCCACGAAGCGGTCGGGCGCGGTGATGGTGATGTTGACGATGGGCTCGAGGATGATGGCGCCGGCCTTGAGGATGGCGACGATCACGCCCTTGCGTCCCGCCGTCACGAAGGCGATTTCCTTGGAGTCCACCGGGTGGCTCTTGCCGTCGTAGACGATGACGCGGATGTCCTCGACGGGATAGCCGGCGATGACGCCCAGGTCGAGCGCCTGCTTCACGCCCTTTTCCACGGCGGGAATGAATACCGTCGGGATGACGCCGCCCTTCACCTGGTCGACGAACTCGAAGCCGCTGCCGCGCGAGAGCGGCTCCACCTTGAGGTACACCTCGCCGAACTGGCCGGCGCCGCCGGTCTGCTTCTTGTGCCGGTGGTGCCCGTCGGCCCGCGAGGTGATCGTCTCCTTATAAGCAACCTTGGGAGGTGATGTAAGAAGCTCGATGTTGGACT
>CAZOIB010000105.1:0-2676 GCA_964579785.1 uncultured Lysobacter sp.
TCTACGACCTGGCGGTGAAGGGCGACGTGCTCGTCCGCGGCTGGGGCGCGACGATGCTGCTGCGCAGCGTCGCGCACGTGCCGTGCGTGCGCGTCTGCGCTCCCATGGACGTGCGCATCGAGCGCCTCATGAAGCGCCTCGAGACCGACGACGAGAAGCTCGCCCGCCACGAGATCGAGGTCGACGACCATGCACGGGCCTCGCGCATGTCCGAGCACTTCGACGTGCACTGGGGCAACCCCGAGCTCTACGACCTCACGCTGAACACCGCGCGCATCCCGGTCGCCACCTGCGTGGACATGGTGGTCGGGCTCGCGCGCAGTGCCGCCTTCCAGGAGACCGCGGCATCACGCCAGCACCTGGGCGACCTGGCGCTGCGTTCCCGGGCCCGCGCGACCCTCAAGGCGAACCCGGCCACCGCCGGGATCGACGTCGCCATCGACGCGAAGGACGGCCGCCTGATCCTGCGCGGCATCGTCGCCAGCGAGCGCGAGCACGCCCTCTGCCACGAGGTGGTCGGCGCGGTGGCCGGCCCGGCCGGCATCGAGGACGACCTCACGACCATGTCGGGACGCATGAAGACGTTTCCGCAGCAGCCGCGGCAGTAGACCGCCGTCCGGCCGCTCAGATCTTGCCCGCGTGCTTCAGGCGCGAGAGCGTCTCCGCGGACAGGTTCAGGTAGGAGGCGAGCTCCTTCTTCGGCACGCGTTCGGCGAGATCGGGATGCTTGCGCAGGAAGCGGTGCACGCGACCGGGCGCGTCGAGGAGGTGCAGCGTGATGGTGTGGGCCATCACCTCGCTCATCAGGAACATCACCTCGTACTCGAAGTCGTCCTTGAGATCGGGATGGCTGTCGAGGAACGCCGCCCACTGCGGCAGGGGCATCTTCGCCACGCGGGCCTTGGTGACGGCGCGGATCGAGTAGGGCGCCGGCGCGCGCAGGCGCCAGGCGGCATAGCTCGTGTCCATGTCGTCCTCCTTCGCGAAGCGCAGGATCATCTCCTTGCCCTCGGGGTTGGAGACGACGCGCTTGAGCACCCCGTCGGTCACGAAGTACTGCTCCATGTCGTGCGCCCCCTGCGTGAGGAGGACGTCGCCCTTGCGGTAGTCGACGACGGCCAGCAGCGCCTCGAGCTCGCCGAAGGCCTTCGCCGGCAACCGCCGCAGGACGATGTTGCGGCGCAGCTGCGCGTTGATTTCGGTGCGGTCGGGGTGGTTGGCCAGTAGCGTCATCGGAAGGCGGACAATTGACCCGCATCAAGGCAGGACGCGCGTGCGGGTCCCTACCATTCTAGCGCGATTCAAATTGGCCGCTCCCACGAGGAGAACTCTATGGCAACCGTCACCGATACCGCTCCCGCCACGTCACCGCAGATCGTCGCCGATGCGCCGCCGCGCGAGGAGACCGACGGCTTCCACCTGTTCATCGACGCGCTGAAGCTGAACGGCATCGACACGATCTTCGGCCTGCCCGGCATCCCGATCACGGACCTCACGCGCAAGGCGCAGGCTGCCGGCCTGCGCGTGATTTCCTTCCGCCACGAGCAGAACGCCGGCAACGCCGCCGCCATCGCCGGCTTCATGACGCAGAAGCCCGGCATCTGCCTGACGGTGTCCGCGCCGGGCTTCCTGAACGGCCTGACGGCGCTCGCCAACGCCACCACCAACTGCTTCCCGATGATCCTCGTCAGCGGCTCCAGCGAACGCGAAGTCGTGGACCTGCAGCAGGGCGACTACGAGGAAATGGACCAGCTCGCGATCGCAAAGCCCCTGTGCAAGGCCGCCTTTCGCGTGCTGCACGCCGCGGACATCGGTGTCGGCGTGGCGCGCGCCATCCGCGCCGCGGTGTCCGGCCGCCCGGGCGGCGTCTACCTCGACCTCCCGGCGAAGCTGTTCCCGCAGGCGATGGACGCGGAGGCGGGGCGCAAGTCGCTGATCAAGGTCGTCGATCCGGCGCCGCGCCAGATCCCGGCTCCCGAGGCCGTGCAGCGCGCCCTCGGACTGCTCAAGGGCGCCAGACGCCCGCTCATCCTGCTCGGCAAGGGTGCCGCCTATGCCCAGGCCGACGCGGATATCCGCGCCCTCGTCGAGAAGACGGGCATTCCCTACCTGCCGATGTCCATGGCCAAGGGACTGCTGCCGGATACGCACGAGCAGTCCGCTGCCGCCGCGCGATCCTATGTGTTGCCGGGCGCGGACGTGGTCCTGCTGATCGGCGCCCGCCTCAACTGGCTGCTTTCGCACGGCAAGGGCAAGACCTGGGGCGGCAAGGACGCCAAGGCCTGGGGCGGCCAGAAGTTCATCCAGGTCGACATTTCGCCGCAGGAGGCGGACAGCAACGTCGCGATCGATGCCCCGGTGATCGGCGATATCGGTTCGTGCGTGGCCGCACTCCTGGCCGGCGTCGGCTCCGGCTGGGCCAGGCCCCCGGCGGAGTGGCTCGATGCCATCGCCGAGCGCAAGGCGAGGAACGTCGCCAAGCTGTCCGAGACGCTCGCGAAGAACCCGGTGCCGATGAATTTCCACAGCGCGCTCAACGTGGTGCGCGACATCGTCAAGGCCAATCCGGACGCGATCCTCGTCAACGAGGGCGCCAACGCGCTCGACTTCACGCGCAGCATCGTCGACATGTTCAAGCCGCGCAAGCGCCTGGACGTCGGCACCTGGGGCGTGATG
>CAZOIB010000106.1:0-3901 GCA_964579785.1 uncultured Lysobacter sp.
CCCTCGCCTACCCTTTTGGGGACGGTTCCGGAGAACCGTCCCCAATACGTGTCCCAGGTAATTCCGCATGGAAATCAAGCACATCGCCTTTGGCGACGAAGGCCAGGTGGCGACGGCCGGGCTGCTCGCGCGCCTGCCGGCATTCGGCGAGCGCCTCGCGGGACTCCCGGATTCGGTGTCGCCGTTTATCGATCGCACGCGACGGGGTCTCGAGACCCTGCAGGCCCTGGAGCGGCAGCATGGCGGGCTGGGTGCCGTCCGGCTCGAGGGAACCGGGGACCTGGTGAGTGCCATCCTGACCGACCTGGCGCACGTACAGGCCGCCGTGATGCGCTCGCTCGCTGCCGAAGCTGCCGCGCCCCTGCTCGTCGATACGGCCGACTTCCTGCTCGGCGTCGCGCTCTGGGCGGTGCGCCACGACGTGCCGCTCGCCCCCGTCGAACCGGTCGTCAACGCGCTGGCCCATCGTGCCAATGCGGCGCGCACAAAGCCGGAGCTGGCGGCCGTTTTCGGTCTCACGCAAGGAGTGCTGGCCCACGTGGCCCCGGGGCTGCGCGCCGACCTCGAGCGCTCCAATCCCGAGAGACCCTGGCGCGTGCTGCATGCCAATCTCGCCATCACCGCCATCCGGACCGAGGATGCGGCGCTCATGGATCACGCCTTCGACGCCCTCGACGAGGCGCTCCCCGACGAGCGCGCCGGCTTCTATGCCGAAGCGCTGGCCCTCGCCCTGGCGCCCGGAATACCGGCCCCGGTGAGGGAACGGATTGCCGCCCGACACCTCAAATGGACAGCCGCCCGCTGAATGGGCGAAAATAGCAGATTGATTTAGCGAGGCTTTTCCCGAGTTGAAGCTCCTCTTCGACCTTTTCCCGGTCATCCTTTTCTTCGTCGCCTTCAAGTTCTCGGGCATCTACGTCGCCACCGGCGTGGCCATCGCGGCCACCATCGGGCAGGTGGCGTGGGTGCTGGCGCGCGGACGCAAGGTGTCGAACATGCAGTGGATGAGCCTCGCGATCATCGTCCTGTTCGGAGGCGCCACGCTGCTGCTGCGCGACGAGACCTTCATCAAGTGGAAGCCTTCGGTCCTCTACTGGCTGGCCGGCTTGGTCTTCCTGGGTGGCTTGGCTTTCGGCACGAACCTCGTGAAGGCGGTCATGTCCGAGGGCATCGAGATGCCCGCGCACGCATGGACGAAGCTGTGCATCGCCTGGGGCGTCTTCTTCCTGTTCAAGGGAACGCTCAACCTCTGGGTGGCCTACACCTTCGACACGGACACCTGGGTCAACTTCAAGCTCTTCGGCGGCATGGGGCTCATGTTCGCGTTCGTCGTCGCACAGGCGTTCTGGATGGCGAAGTACCTGCCCGACGAGGATGCCAAGCCCGCGCCGGAAGTCGCCCCGGAAGCGCCCAAGCCCTGATCGATCGCCCACCGACAGACTGCAACCGATGCTCTACGCCATCATCGCCGAAGATGTTCCCGGCTCCCTCGACAAGCGCCTGGCTGCGCGGCCCGCGCATGTCGAGCGCCTCAAGGCGCTCGTCGCAGAGGGAAGGCTGGTGATCGCCGGCCCGCATCCGCTCATCGACTCCGAGGATCCGGGCCCGGCGGGATTTTCCGGTTCCCTCATCGTGGCCGAGTTCGCCACGCGCGAGCTGGCGCTGGCCTGGGCGAGCGCGGACCCCTACGTCGCCGCGGGCGTCTACGCAAGTGTCACGGTGAAGCCCTTCAGGAAGGCGCTGCCATGAGCCTGGAGACGCGCATCCGCGAACGCCTGGCCGTGCTCCAGCCGCAGACCATCGCCCTCGTCGACGAGGACCACCTGCACATCGGCCACGGCGCCACCGGCGCGCACTGGCAGCTCACCATCGTTTCGGAAGCCTTCCGCGGCAAGGCGCCGCTGGCGAGGCATCGAATGGTTTATGAGGCGCTGGGCGACCTCATGAAACGCGACATACACGCCCTTAAGATCGAGGCGTTCGCGCCCGAGCAGTTCTGACCCCACGAAAATGAAAAGGATTACCCCATGCATCGCAACCTGAAGACCCTCGCCGTCGCGCTCGTCGCGGGCACGCTCGCCGTCGGTGCCTACGCCCAGGAAAAGGCCCCGAAAAAGGCTGCGGCCCCCTCCGCCGCCGCCGGCGGCAAGATCGTGGTGAACGGCGTCACGATCCCGCAATCGCGCATCGACACCATGAACAAGGAACTCACCGCGAGCGGCCAGCCCAACACGCCCGAGCGCCAGAAGGCCGTGAAGGACGAGCTGATCAACCGCGAGGTGCTCGTCCAGGCCGCGCAGAAGCGTGGTCTCGACAAGAACCCGGATGTGGCCGCGCAGATGGACATGGCCCGCCAGGCGGTGCTCGTGCGCGCCCTCTTCGAGAGCGAGGTCAAGGCGAACCCCATCACCGATCTCGACCTGCAGAAGCAGTACGAGGACTTCAAGAAGTCCATGGGCGAGAACGAGTACAAGGTGCGCCACATCCTCGTCGACAAGGAAGACGACGCCAAGGCCATCATCGCGGACCTCGGGAAGGGCGGCGACTTCGCCAAGCTCGCCAAGGACAAGTCCAAGGACCCCGGCTCCAAGGACAACGGCGGCGACCTCGACTGGGGCCCCTCCGCCCGCTACGTGAAGCCGTTCGCCGATGCCGTCATGGCCATGAAGAAGGGCCAGACCTCGACCACCCCGGTGAAGACCGACTTCGGCTACCACGTCATCCGCCTGGACGACGTGCGTCCCCTGAAGGTGCCCGGCTTCGACGAAGTGAAGGAGCAGTTCCGCCAGCGCGCGCAGCAGCAGCAGATCCAGAAGCTGGTGATGGACCTGCGCAGCAAGGCGAAGGTGGAGGAGCGCTAGGCTCCTCGCATCGGCAGCCACGAAAAGGCGCCTGCGGGCGCCTTTTCCTTTGGTGCCGGGTTCACGAACCCGGTTCATGAACCGGGTTCATCAACCCGACCCCGGCAAAGCGCTATCATCGACGGCGAACCATCTGGAACAAGGATTGCCCATGTCGACTTCGCTCGTGGTGACCGCCATCGGTCCCGATCGCCCCGGCATCGTGCGGGAGATTTCCGATGTCGCGCAGCGCTTCGGCGCGAGCTGGGCGGGCAGCCGCATGGCGAACCTCGCCGGCCAGTTCGCCGGCATGGTGCACTTCGAGGTCCCCGAAGATCGCGCCGGGGCCCTGACCGATGCGCTGGCCACGCTGGAATCGCAGGGACTGCGCATCGTCATCGCGCACAGCTTGGGCGGTGCCGCCGCGCCCGCCCGCCGCCGCGTGCGGCTCGAGCTCGTCGGCCACGACCGTCCGGGTATCGTGCGCGAGCTCTCCGGCAGCCTCGCGCAACGCGGCGTGAGCATCGAGGAACTGGAGACCCACGTCGCGAGTGCCGCGATGTCGGGGGAGCCCCTTTTCAAGATGAAGGCGGTTCTCGCGGTGCCCGCGGAACTGGCCAATGCCGACCTGCAGCGCGGGCTGGAATCGCTCGCCAACGAGATGATGGTCGACCTCGACCTGGGAGAGCCGGCCGGCGCCTGACGCGGAAATTCTGGAGGAGAGGACACCATGTACAAGCGGATATTGCTGGCCTACGACGGTTCGGAAACGGGACAGAAGGCTCTCCTCGACTGCCGTGACATCGCGCAATGGGGCAGCTCGGAACTGCGCCTGGTGGCCGTCATGCCGTCGGCCGCCGCGCTGATCGGCGCCGAGGGCGGCGTCTACGATGTCGCTGCCGAGGAACGCGACCGGGAACACTTCCAGGGCATCCTCGACGAAGGATTGCAGCGCCTGGCCGAGGCCGGCCACTCGGCCACCGGCGAAGTGGTCGTCGGCGATGCCGTCGACGAGATCGCCAAGTGCGCGCGCCGGATCGAGGCCGACTTGATCGTCGTCG
>CAZOIB010000107.1:0-18178 GCA_964579785.1 uncultured Lysobacter sp.
GGTCGTCCCTCTCGCCACGGCCGCGCGGGGCCTGGCGCTGGTCCGGCGGCATGAAGCGGCGGAAGAACTCGTACATCGGGTCGTCTTCCGACAGGCCCGGGATCTGCTGGCGCTGCGCGCGCGCCTGCGTGTTGATGTTCACCACCGCGGGGCCGTGCTTCTCGACCAGGTCGGCGAAGTTCGGCAGCGCCGGCTGCGCGGCGGCGTGGGTGACGAAACCGAGGGCGAGCGCAACGCCCAGGAGGAAGGCCTTCATGGTCTGCATGTCTTGGTCTCGACTTTCGGAAATGTGGACTGCGGATGACTCTTTACTTGCCGGCCACGGCGCCGGCGGGTGCCGGCGATCCCTGGCGGGCGACGCTGCGGCCGACCTGCTGCGCGGCCGCCTGCGGAACCTCGCCCAGGACCGTGACCAGGTGCTCCCCCATCGGCCGCGCGAAGATCGACAGCGCGCCGTCCTGGTTGTTGGCTTCGGCATTGCGCGGCGCGCCGGGAACCATCGGCTCGACGAACACGCTCATCGTCGCCAAGCCGTCGCTGTAGACGAGCTGCGAGACCGGCTGCGCGCGATTGGCGAACTTGCGATGCATCTCGCCGACCAGCCGGAAGCCCGGCGGCGGCGCGGAGACGGTCCATCCCGAGGCGACCGGTTTCGCCTCGTCGAGCGGCTGGTTGTCGCGGGTCCAGTCCTTGCTCTGCGCGTGGAAGGTGCTCTTCAGTTCGCCGCGCGACACCTGCGCCCCGATGCGCAGGTCGGTGAAGGTGTACTGCTCGAGCACCTGCTGCCTCGCGCCGAGCGTCTTGGCGCGCAGCAGCAGGCCGGAAGCGAGCTCGGCGCAGACGCGCTGGGCGTAGCGGAAGGCGTCCTTGGGGTCGAGGTGGATCCACTGGCAATCCTGGCCCAGGACGCGCTCGACCTTGCCGAGCTGCAGGCGGTAGAACTCGCCGAGCGCCTCGGGCGGGCCGCTCAGGAGCGACGGGAAGAACCGGGCGGTGACGCGCCGGTCCATGCGGATGGTCTTGGCGTCCGGGTAGAAGCACTGCAGCTGGTCGTCGTGGCGCACGATCTCGCGCCGCGGACCGTCCAGGGACTCGATCTTTTCGTGCTCCGAGCCGGCGATGTAAATGTGCGTGATGCGCGAGGTGATGGTGCGCTCGCCGGAGACGTGCATCACCGTGCCGGCGTAGTTCGTGTTGCGCGCGGAGCTCGCCGCCCGTTGCAGCCAGGTGAGCGGGTCGGCGCCGGGGCTCGCGAGCGCCGAGAAGCTGGCGCCCAGCAGCAGCGCCGGCAACGCGGCCGCCAGACGCCTCATCGGGCGACCACGGCCTTGTTCACCGCGGGCCGGTAGAAATCAGGGTTGGGGAGCTGGCGATGCGCCACCAGGTATTCGTTCACGTTCTGCAGCGGCATGACGCCGGGCGTCGCCGCCTGGGTTGCCGCCGGCGCAGAGCTGGTCGCCACCACCGGGCCCTGGGACGTGGCTCTATCCTGCAGGCCGATCCAGCCGACCACGGCCACCGTGGCGACGGAGGCCGCCGCCGCGAAGGCGATGCGGCCGGCACTGGCCGCCGCGATCCGCCGGGGCGCCAGCACCGTCGGCTCGGCCGCGATGGCCTCCATGATCCTCCTGGTGGACGCCGCGCGGCAGGGCGAGTCCCCGCGCAGCGCATCGCCGATCACGTGGTAGTCCTGCCACTTCCGCTTCAGTTCCTCGTTGCCAAAACAGCCGCGGATGATGCGTTCGGCCTGCTGGCCGTCCAGCTCGCCATCCATCAGCGTAGAGAGTTCCTGCGTCATGTTCCGATCCCGATTGATTGCAGGGCGCCGGACTCGTGCCGGCTGCCTGACCCGTGTTGCCACCCTGTTGCCTTGTTCACCATCTCTGGTCCTTGGACGTGCCCAGTTGCGGCCGCAGCTTCTCGGCGACCGCCTCGCGGGCACGGAAGATGCGCGACCGGACCGTGCCGATCGGGCAATCCATGATCTTCGAAATTTCCTCGTAGGAGAGGCCGTCGATCTCGCGCAGCGTGATCGCGGTGCGCAGTTCCTCGGGAAGGGCGTCGATGGCGTCGTTGACGGTCTTCCCGATCTGCTTGGACATCAGCAGGTTTTCCGGCGTGTTGATGTCGCGCAGGCCCTCGGCGTCGTCGAAGCCCTCGGCCTCCTCGCTGTCGTACGCCGTGGTGGTGGGCGCGCGCCGCCCCTGCGCGATGAGGTAGTTCTTGGCGGTGTTGATGCCGATGCGGTACAGCCAGGTGTAGAAGGCGCTGTCGCCGCGGAAATTGGGCAGCGCCCGGTAGGCCTTCACGAACGCCTCCTGCGCCACGTCCTCGATCTCGTTGGGATCGCGGATGATGCGCGATAGCAGCCGCTCGAGCTTGCGCTGGTACTTGATGACCAGCAGCTCGAAGGCCCGCTTTTCGCCCCGCTGGGCGCGCTCGACCAGTTGCTGGTCGACTTCCCTGTCGCTCATGCGTCCCTGAATGGGGTGTCTTGTCGAACCGGCGGCCACTCCCGGGGCCAGTTCCGCCGAGGGCGGGGCGACGAAGGGTTTGCCGGCTTCCTGCGGTATTATAAACGTCAGGCTTTTCATTACCTTGGCGTATGCAGTTCCGCGTCCATGGCGAACAGACTCCCCGCCGGCCAATTAGTTCCTGACGGGGGGCCGGCCCGCCCCTCCACCAGGATCCGCCCTTGAGCACCTTCGACGTCCTCGTCATCGGCAGTGGGTTGGCCGGGCTTTCGGCCGCGCTGCGCCTGGCGGCGACCCGCCAGGTGGCACTGGTCACCAAGCACGAGCTCCTCGAAGGGGCCTCGGCCTACGCGCAGGGGGGGATCGCCGCCGTCCTGGACAGCACCGACTCCCTCGACAACCACGTCCGCGACACCCACGTGGCCGGCGGCGGGCTCTGCCACGACGACGCCGTGCGCTTCGTGGTCGAGCGCGGCCGTGCGGCCATCGCCTGGCTCGTCTCCCAGGGCGTGCCCTTCACGCGCGAAGTGGGCGGCGCCGAGGAACTGCACCTGCACCGCGAGGGGGGGCACAGCCACCGGCGCATCGTCCACGCCGCCGACGCCACCGGCAACGCCGTGCAGCGCACCCTGGTCGAGCAGGTCAGGCGCCACCCCGACATCACGATCCTCGAGTGGCACATCGCCATCGACCTCATCACCGGCCGCAAGCTGGGCACGGGGGACAGCCGCTGCCACGGCGCCTACGTGCTCGACGTCCGGGCCGGCAAGGTGAAGACCCTGGGCGCGCGCTCGACGATCCTCGCCACCGGCGGGGCGGGCAAGGTCTACCTCTACACGACCAACCCCGACACCGCCACGGGAGACGGCATCGCCATGGGCTGGCGGGCGGGCTGTCCGGTGGCCAACATGGAGTTCATCCAGTTCCACCCCACCTGCCTCTATCACCCGCACGCCAAGAGCTTCCTCATCTCCGAGGCCGTGCGCGGCGAGGGCGGGCTCCTGAAGCTCCCCAACGGCGAGCGCTTCATGCCCCGCCACGACGAGCGCGCCGAACTCGCGCCGCGCGACGTGGTGGCGCGCGCGATCGACTTCGAGATGAAGAAGCGCGGCCTGGACTGCGTCTACCTCGACATCTCGCACAAGGGCGAGGCGTTCGTGCGCGAGCACTTCCCGAACATCCATGCCAAGTGCCTGGAATTCGGCATCGACATCGCCAGGCAGCCGATCCCGGTCGTTCCCGCGGCGCACTACTCCTGCGGCGGCCTCCAGGTGGACCTGGCCGGCCGCACGCCCGTGCCCGGACTCTATGCGCTGGGCGAGGTGGCGTGCACCGGCCTGCACGGCGCCAACCGGCTCGCCTCCAATTCCCTCCTCGAATGCCTGGTGTTCTCGGAAGCGGCCACCGCGGACATCCTCGCAGGCGTTGGCGCCGCGGTACCGGCACTGCCGGCCTGGGACGAGAGCCGCGTCACGGATGCCGACGAGGAAGTCGTGATCGCGCACAACTGGGACGAACTGCGGCGCAGCATGTGGAGCTACGTGGGGATCGTGCGCACCACCAAGCGGCTGGAGCGCGCGCTGCACCGCATCAACCTCCTGCAGGGCGAGATCGAGGAGTTCTATTCCAACTTCCGCGTCTCCAACGACCTGATCGAGCTGCGCAACCTCGTGGTCACCGCGGAACTGATCGTGCGCTCCGCGCTCGGGCGCCGGGAAAGTCGCGGCCTGCATTTTTCCAGCGACTGGCCGCAGACGCTGCCGGACGCCAGGGACACGGTCCTCGACCCGCGCGTCACCGCACTGTGAACCCCACGGCCCTCTTCACCACCGCGGAAGTGCGCACGCTGGAAACGCGCGCAGCGCAGGACCTCGCCGGCCCGACGCTCATGCAACGTGCCGGACTGGCCACGGCGGAAGCGGCGCGCGCCATGGCCGCCGACACGGGAGCGCCCATCCTGGTGCTGGCCGGCCCCGGCAACAACGGCGGCGACGCCTGGGTGGCCGCGGCGCACCTGCGCGACTGGTTCCACCGCGTCACCGTCCTCGACTTCGCCGGCACGCCGCCGAAGGCGCCCGAGGCACGCGCTGCGCGCGACCGCTTCCTCGCCGCCGGCGGCGAGTCGGTGCGCGCGTGGCCCGAGAGCCTGCGCCCCGCGCTCGTCGTCGACGGCCTCCTGGGCATCGGCCTGGCACGCGAGGTGGAAGGCGCGCTGGCCGACCTGATCGCGCGCGTCAATCGCGGCGCGGCGCCGGTGCTGGCCATCGACATTCCGAGCGGGATCGCGAGCGACACGGGATGCGTGCTCGGCGTCGCGATTCGCGCCACGCGGACGATCACCTTTCTCGCGCGCAAGGTGGGCCTCTGCACGGGCGATGCGCTCGACTACTGCGGAGAGATCGTGCTGGACGGCCTCGGCCTCGACCCGTCACTCCTGGCGGACGCGCCGGGCAGCCTCCTCAAGATGGAAACGGTGCAGGGTTGGCTGGCGCCGCGCCTGCGCAACAGCCACAAGGGGTCCTACGGCACGCTGGGCATCGTCGGCGGCGGCAAGGGCATGACCGGCGCCGCCCTGCTCGCGGCGCGCGCCGGACTCCTCGGCGGCGCGGGCAAGGTCTATGTCGGGCTGCTCGGCCCGGAGCCGCCGGTTTTCGACCCCGCGCAGCCGGAACTGATGCTGCGCACCGTGGACGACACCATCGCCGCCGACGTGCTCGTCGTCGGGCCGGGCGCGGGACACTCGCCGAGTGCGACCTCGCTCACGGCCTTCGAGCGCGTGACGCTGCCGGCCCTGCTGTCGCTGCCCAAGCCCCTGGTGATCGACGCCGACGCGCTCAACGCCATCGCGGTGCACGACTCGATGCGCAGCGCCCTTGCCGAGAACCGGCGCGCGCCCACCATCCTCACGCCGCATCCGGCGGAGGCCGCCCGCCTGCTGCATGCCAGCACGGCGGAAGTGCAGCGCGACCGGCTGGCGGCCGCACTGGCGCTGGCTGCCCGCTTCCGCGCCGAGGTGGTCCTCAAGGGCGCCGGCAGCGTCTGCGCAAGCCCCGACGGCACCTGGGCGGTCAATGCCACCGGCAACCCGGGCCTGGCGAGCGGCGGCACCGGCGACGTGCTGGCCGGCCTGATCGGTGCCCTCCTCTGCCAGGGCCTCGGCGCGCGCGCGGCGCTGCGCTTCGCCGTTTGCCTGCACGGCGCGGCGGCGGATTCCCTCGTCGCCCGCGGCATCGGCCCCGTCGGCCTCACCGCCAGCGAAATCGCCCTCGAGGCGCGCGCCCTCCTCAACCGCTAGCTGGCGGTACCAGGTACATGTACCAGGTACATGTACCTGGTACCGGTCATGAGGCGAGGGTGCGGTAGGTGAGGATGCCCAGCGCCGTCATCACGATGGAGCCCGCGAGGTGCCACGTGGTGTGCAGCGCGGCCCAGCCGTATTCGCCGCGCAGCAGCATGCCGACGGACTCCGCCGAGAAGGACGAAAAGGTCGTGAGACCGCCCAGGAAGCCGGTGACGATAAAGAGCCGCCACTCCAGCGGAACCTCGGGACGGTGGGAGATCCAGGCCACCGCGATCCCCACGAGGTAGCCGCCGACGAGGTTGGCGGCGAGCGTTCCCAGCGGCACGGCGGGGAAACGCGGGTTGAGCCACACGCCGAACCCCCAGCGCAGCCACGCCCCCAGCGCCGCGCCCAGCCCCACGGCGATGAATCCTCCGGCCAGGTGGTTCACGATTCGCCCGCCAGCACCGCGCGCAGCTCCTGCGGAACCGGCACTGGCTTGCCCGCCGTGTAGTCGAGCCACACGATCACGAACTCGCCCTCGGTGAAGCGCTCGGTGGCGTCGCGCCCGTTCACGATCTCGGAAGCCAGCGTGAAGCTGGTATTGCCGATCCGCGCGGGGTAGAGCCTCACCTCCAGGTCGTTCGGATAGACGACGGGCTTCAGGTAGGTGACGCTCGCCTTGGCAAGGATCGGACCGGTGCCCTCCCCGTTCGTGCGGTAGCCCTGGCCCTCGAGCCACTCGATGCGCGACTGCTCGAAGTAGCGCAGGTACTCGGCGTTGTTCACGTGCCCGAGGGCGTCCATGTCGCCCCAGCGGACCTGGAGCCTGAGGGAGTGCAGCAGCCGCGGCGTGCGGGACTGGGGTTGGCTCATGCGATTGCCGGTTTTCAGGATTGCGAAGCGTGGATTATCGCCTCGTTCGCGCGGATCCGCCCCAGGACGTCCACGAGGTCGGCGATGCCCTCGTTGCGAGTGGCCGTCGTGCGCAGCACCTGCGGATGCGCGGCACCGGGCTTCAGTGCGCTGCGCAGCGAAATCATGGAAAGCAGGTCGCGCTCGGTTCGCTTCGCCCCCGCCATGTCGGCCTTGTTCACGACATAGACGTCGGCGACCTCGAGCACGCCTGCCTTGAGCGCCTGCACGCCATCGCCGAGCCCCGGCGGAAAGACCAGAATGCAGGTCTGCGCCACCTGGCGGATCTCCACGTCGCCCTGGCCCGAGCCGACGGTCTCGACGAGGACGGTGTCGAAGCCGGCCGCGGCAAGCAACTCCACCACGCCGCGCGTGGCACGGCTCAGCCCGCCCGGGTGCCCGCGGGTGGCGAGCGAGCGGATGTAGACGCGCTCGTTTCCGTGCAAGGCGTCCATGCGGATTCGGTCGCCGAGGAGCGCTCCGCCCGAGACCGGGCTCGTCGGGTCGACCGCGACCACGGCGACCCTTTCGCCGCGGCCGGCGAGTTCGGCCGCGATGGCCGCCACGAGCGTGGATTTTCCCGCGCCGGGCGGCCCCGTCACGCCGACGACGTGGGCGTGCGCTTCCCCATCCTGCAGCGCCGCGAGGACCTGCAAGCCTTCGGGCACCGCGTTCTCGATCGCCGTGATCGTTCGCGCGAGCGCACGCCGGTCGCCGCGGCGGATGCGCCCGGCGACCGCGACCGCAGCTCCCATCGACGCTACTCGAGCTTGGCGCCGGAATCGCGCACGACCTTCTCCCATTTCGCCAGGTCGCCCTTCACCTGCGCCGCGAATTCCGCGGGAGTCATCAGGAGGGGCACGGCGCCCTGCTTCGCGAATTGCTGGCGCAATTCCGGCGTCCGCAGCGCCTCGTTGATGTCCCGGTTGATCTGGTTCACCACGGCTTCCGGCGTGCCCGCGGGCGCGAGCAGCCCGAACCAGGGATTCACATCGAAGCCGGGCAGCCCCGATTCGGCGAGCGTGGGAATCTCAGGCATCGACTCGGAACGCTGCGCGCTCGTAACGGCGATGCCGCGCAGCCTCCCGCCCTTGATGTGCGCCACGGCCGACGGCATGCTCGTGAACGACACCTTCACCTGCCCGCCGATCGTATCGCTCAGCGCGGGGGCGGCGCCCTTGTACGGGACGTGCGTCATCTTCACGCCGGCGGCCGTGCTGAAGAGCTCGCCGAGCAGGTGGTTCACGGAGCCATTGCCGGCCGAAGCGAAGTTGAGCCCGCCGTCCTCGCGCCGCGCCAGTGCGATCAGATCCTGTGTCGTCCGAACCGGAAGCTCGGAATTGACGACGACGACGAACGGCACCGCGGCCAGGGTCGCCACGGCGACGAAGTCCTTCACCGGGTCCCATCCCAGGTTCTTGTACACATGCGGGTTGATGACGTGCGTGCCGACGTAGCCGAGCAGGAGGGTATGCCCGTCCGCAGGGGCCTTGGCCGCCTCGGCGGTACCGATGTTCCCGCCCGCGCCCGGGCGGTTCTCCACGACCACGGGCTGGCCCCACTTTTCGCCGAGCCTGGCCGCGATCATCCGCGACAAGGCATCGGAGGCGCCGCCGGGTGCCTGGGGCACGATGATCTTCACCTGCTTGGTCGGAAAGGCCTCGACCGGCGCGGCGGCAAGGCCGAGCAGCGCGAGAGCGAGCAGTGCGCGAATCGTTGCTTTCATGTTGTCCTCCCCAGTATTTGCGGTCCGTGCTCGCCGAGCAGCGGCGGCGGTCCGTAATGGTTGACCACCCCTGCGACACGGACGGGATTGCCGACCGCTCGCAGGGTTCCACCTTCGACCTGCATCGTTGCCACCATGCCGCGCTCGCGGACGAGTTCGGATGCAAGCGCATCCTCGAGCGTCTCGATCGGCGCCACCACCACGCCGAGCGGCGTGAGCCGGCTGACCCAGGACGCCGTCGTGTCGCCTTCCACGACACGGTCAAGCGCCTCCAGCAGCAGTTCGCGGTTCTCCCGCCGGGCGGCCATCGTCGCGAAGCGCGGATCGGCGATCCACTCGCCCCGGCCGGCTTCCTCGCAGAAGCGGCGCCAGAAGTCGTCGTGCGAGATGAAGAGCGCGATCCAGCCGTCGGCCGTGCGGAAGATCTGCGCCGGGACGACGTAGGGGTGCGCGGAGTTCGCATAGCGCTGCGATCGTTCTCCCGCATTGAGCCAGGCGCCGGCGAGGTAATTGAGCTGCGACAGCATCACGTCGTACATGGACACGTCGATCTGGCCGCCGCTTCCTTCCGCCAGTTTCGCCGCGAGCGCGAACGCTCCCATGATGCCGGCCGAATTGTCGACCGCCGAATAGCCGGTCTTGGTCGGTGGCGCCTGTGGGTCGCCGGTGATCGCCATCACGCCTGTAAGCGCCTGGATCACGTAGTCGTAGGCCGGGCGGTCGGAATGGCGCCCATCGAGCCCGTAGCCGGTCAATGCGAGGCAGGCGATTCCGGGGTTCGCCTCCTTGAGGGCGGCGTAGGTGAGGCCGAGCTTGCGGATGGCCGTGGGCCGCAGGTTCGTGACCAGCCCGTGCGAGCGCGCCGCGAGGCTGCGCAGGTCGGCCTGTCCCTGCGCGGAGGCGAGATCCAGCACCACGCTCTTCTTGCCGCGGTTGAGGCTCGCGAAGTAGGCGTTGTGCGGACCGACGAAATGCGGGCTTACGCGCCGCGCGATGTCGCCTTCCGGGGGTTCGATCTTGATGACTTCGGCACCGAGGTCGGCGAGCAGCATGCCGCAATAGGGGCCGGCCAGCATGTGGCCGACCTCCAGGATGCGGAATCGCGAAAGCGGCGCGCTCACCCGAGCCTGCTCGCCAGCTCGTCGAGCACCGCGTCGAGCGGCATGTCGCTCGTGAAGACCGCGCGCACCCCGCCCTCGAGCAGGCCGGCGCGGTCCCCGGGCGGAACGGTGCCGCCCACGAAGACGGCGATGTCCCCCGCCCCTGCCTGCCGCAGGCCATCGATCACTTCTCTGGCGAGCTCCATGTGGCTGCCCGACAGGATCGACAGCCCCACGGCGTGCACGTCCTCGTCGATCGCGGTGCGGACGATGTAATCCGGCGACTTGCGCAGCCCCGTGTAGATCACCTCCGCCCCCGCGTCGCGCAGGGCGAGCGCGATCACCTTCGCTCCCGAGTCGTGGCCGTCGAGCCCGGGCTTGGCCACCAGGATGCGTTTGCCCTTCAACGAGGCGCTCATAGTCTCACCGGCTCCTGGAACTCGCCCCAGCGCGCCTTGAGGCGCGCCACCATTTCACCCACGGTCGCGTAGGCGTGGCAACAATCGACCAGATAAGGCATGAGGTTTTCGTCATCCCGGGCGGTCGCCGCCTCCAGCCGCCCCAGCGTACGTTCGACCGCGGCCGCGTCCCGCGTCTGCCGCAGGCGCTCGAGCTTTTCCAGGACCCGCCCCGAGATGTCCGGGTCGAGATGGAACACCTCGCCGTAGTTCTCGCCCTGGTCCTGGCGCCGGTAGCGGTTCTGGCCCACCACCACGCGCTCGTTGGCATCGATCGCGCGCTTCTTCTCCAGTGCCCGGTGCGCGATGCGCTGTTGCAGCCAGCCTTCCTCGATCGCCTTCTCGACGCCGCCGTACTCGTCGATCTCCGCCATGACTTCGCCGATCTCCTCCTCCATGCGCCCGGTCAGCCACTCGACGTAGTAGCTGCCCCCGAGCGGATCGACGGTCGCCGCCACGCCGCTCTCGTGCAGCACGATCTGCTGGGTGCGCAGGGCGATCTCCGCGGAGAACTCCGTCGGGATCTGGAATGCCTCGTCGTAGGCGCAGGTGAAGATCGACTGCGCGCCGCCCAGGACGGCGGCGACGTTCTCGATCGCCACGCGCACGATGTTGTTGTAGGGCTGCGCCGCCGGCAGCGACGAGCCGCCGCAGACGACGCCGAAGCGCATGTGCAGCGCCTTCTCGTCCTTCACGCCGTAGCGTTCGCGCAGCAACTTCGCCCAGATCCGCCGCCCGGCGCGGAACTTGCACGCCTCCTCGAAGAGGTCCATGTGCACGTAGAAGAAGAAGGAAAGGCGCTTGGCGAACTGCTCGACGTTGCCGCCGCGGCGCACCAGCTCCTCCACGTAGGCGATGCCGTTCGCCAGCGTGTAGGCCATCTCCTCGACCGCCGTGCAGCCGGCATCGCGCACGTGCGCCCCGGCGATCGAGATCGCGTTGAAGCGCGGCGTGATCCGGTTCGAGTAGAGGATGGAGTCCGCGATGAGCCGCATCGAAGGGCGCACCGGGAAGATCCACGTGCCCCGCGCGACGTATTCCTTCAGGATGTCGTTCTGGATCGTGCCGGTGAGCCTGTCGCGCGCGACGCCCTGCTTGTCGGCCGCCGCAAGATACATCGCGTAGATCATCGCGGCCGTTCCGTTGATGGTGAACGAGGTGGAAACGGCGGAGAGGTCGATGCCCGCGAACAGCGTTTCCATCTCGGACAGGGCGAAGAGCGAGACGCCGACCTTGCCGATCTCCGGCCGGGCCATCGTGGCATCCGGGTCGTATCCGCACTGCGTGGGCAGGTCCAGCGCAACCGAAAGCCCGGTCTGCCCTTCCTGGAGCAGGAACTTGTAGCGCTGGTTCGATTCCTCGGCGGAGCCGAAGCCCGAATACTGGCGGATGGTCCAGGGGCGCCCGCGGTAGCCGTCGGCAAAGATGCCGCGCGTGAACGGAAATTTCGCCGGCGCTTCGACAGCCGCCTGCGGCGCCAGGTCGGGCGTGACGACGACCGGAACCTCGATTCCGGATGGAGTGGCGTTCACCGGTTGCCTTCCTTCGCAAGTATGCGTTCGGCTGCCACCCAGTGGTCCGCGTGGCACCAGGCTTGCGCGAAGTTCTCGCGGTCGCGTTCCTCGGCGGCGGCGCGCGGCAGGCCGAGCTTCTGCGCCGCGACCTGCCATTTGAAGGCCCGCATCACCTGCGGGCACTGCGCGAGCCACGGCGCGATGAACCTGGCGACGAACGCACCGAAGTCCTCGCCCTCGGCGGCCACTGCGTCGACGAGTCCCGCATCGAGGGCGCGCCGCGCCTCGAGGACGGGTGACCCGGCCAGCAGTACGAGAGCCCGGGCCGGACCGACGATGGCCGCGAGATCGGCGCCACCGCCCCAGGCGGTCGGGATGTTGAGCTTGCCCTGCACGAAGCCGATGCGTGCATGGGCGGCGGCGACGCGCACGTCGCAGGCGACGGCGAGCTCGGCACCGCCACCGACGGCGAGGCCGTTCAGTGCGGCGACCACCGGAACGGGAAAGCGGCGGATGGCATCGAGCGCGCCATTGCCCAGGTCGTAGAGGCCGCGTGCTTCCGCGAGCGTGCGCACGTTCTCGAGATCGCGCAGGTCGCCGCCGGCGGCGAAGCTCTTGTCGCCGGCCCCGCTCAGCACCGCAAGCGCGAGGGACTCTTGCGCCGAGTGGCGTCGGAATACCGTGGCGATTCGTGCCAGCAGCGCACGCGACAGGGGGTTGCGCTTTTCCGGCCGGTTGATGGTGACCCGCAGGAGCGGTCCTTCCACGGCGACCAGCACGTCGTCCGCGGGATCCCGTGGTTGCAGGGCCGCCTCCATGGCTCAGGCCGATCCCCGTGGCGCGGCTTCGATCGCCTTGCAGGTTCTCTGCAGGCGCTTCACGTGCGCCGCCAGCGCCGACTGCATGCGCGGCGCCGGTCCCGCCACCACGACCGCGTGGACTTGCCCGCCGAGCGTCACCGGGGCAGCGATCGCATGCACATCGGCAACGTTCTCGCCCCGGGTGGCATACCAGCCACGCGCCTGGCCCGCCGCGATGTCCTTTTCGAGCGCCTCCCGGCTGGTGATCGTGCCCGGGGTCACGCGCGTGAGTTCGAGGTTCGCGAGCAGCGCCGTGCGCTCGTCGCCGGACATCGCGCCCAGCAGTGCCTTGCCGGCGGAGCTCGCATGCATCGGCTTCAGGTCGCCCGCCTGCGCGCTGTAGCGGATGGAATTGCGCGATTCGATCACCAGCAGGTAGATGACCCGGTCGCCGAGCTGCCGACCGAGCAGCACGCTCTCGCCGGTGTCGTCGGCGAGACCTGCGAGAAACGGCGCGACCCGTTCCGCGACCGGATCGTGCGCCGCGATGGTGCGCGCGTTCTCCAGCCAGCGCAGCGTCGGGTAGTAGCCGCGCCGGGACCCGAGCTCATAGAGGTAGCCGTGCGCGGCGAGCGTGCGCACCAGTCCATGGCACGCGGAAACCGGAATCGCGATGCGTCGCGCGAGCTCGCTCAGTGCGAGCGGCTGGCACGCCTCGGCGAACGCTTCGAGGATCAGCAGGGTGCGCTCGGCGCTCTTGACCGACATGTCCCGTACTTTCACAATGATGAAAGACACTTTACCTATGTGAAAGTCTCGATGTCAATTCCTGGGCCGCGGGAGCCGATGGCGCCTGTGCCGCTGCCGGTAGCTCCCGTGCTCGCCGTGACCACCGCCACGCAAGCCTTTTCAACGCTGGGCGTCCTGGCGCTCGCGGCGGTCGCGCCCGAGGCCGCCCGGCACATGGGCCTGAGCCCCGCCCTCATCGGCTACCAGGTGGGCGTCGTCTTCTTCGGCGCGATGCTGTCCGCATCCGTCGCCGGCGGACTGGTGCAGCGCCACGGTTCGGTGCGGGCGAGCCAGATCTCGCTGTGGCTGATCGCGGCCGGATGTGCCCTCTCCGCGGCGGGCACGCTCACCGCGCTCGTCATCGGCGCGCTCGCGATGGGACTCGGCTACGGCGTGACCAATCCCGCCGCATCGCAATTGCTGACCCGCGTGCCGGCCCAGGGGCGCATGAACCTGCTTTTCTCCATCAAGCAGACCGGCGTGCCGATCGGCGGCGTCCTGTCGGGAATCCTCGTTCCGCCGCTCACACTCGCCCTGGGATGGCATGCGGCTCTCGCGATCTGCGCCCTGCTCCTGGCCGCGCTCGGTTTCGGCATCGGCGTGATGCGCCGCGCCTGGGACACGGAGCGCAGGCCCGACGCCGCCGTGCTCGCCTCCGCGCCGCGCAGCGTTGCGCTCGTCTGGCGGCACAAGCCGCTGCGCTGGCTCGCCGCCGCCTCCTTCCTCTACTCGGGAGTGCAGCTGTCGCTCACGGGATTCCTCGCGACCTACCTCGTGACCGACGTCCACCTGAGCCTCGTCGTCGCCGGCACCGTGCTGTCGGCCACCCATGCGGCAGGGGCCGTCGGACGCCTGGCCTGGGGCTGGCTCGCCGACCGCCTCGCTTCCGGCGGGATCGCGCTCATCCTGAACGGCGTGCTCGCCGCGGCCGGCGCGCTGCTGGTCGCGGCCATCGCGCCGGACTGGCCGCTGGCGTCGATCATGGCCGCGACGGCTGCGTTCGGCTTCTGCGCCATCGGCTGGAACGGCGTCTACATCGCGGTCATCGCGCGCCTGAGCCCGCCCGGAAGCATCGGGCTGGCGACCGGAGGCAGCCTCACGGCGACCTACGCCGGCGTCATCGTGACGCCGCCCGCCTTCGCGGCGCTGCACGGCCAGTTCGGGCTCAGCTATGGCAGCGCCTTCGCGCTCCTGTCGCTCGTCACCGCGCTGGGGGTCGGCTGCGTCGTGCTCGTGCGGCGCGCCCACGCTTCGGCCGGCAGCGCCGCGCAGACGGGCGCGAGCCGTTCCTGACTGCGCCGGACCAGTGACATCGACGGTCAGGTTGCGGGCTCGAGCGCCTCGGCCACCAGCTCCGCGAGGTCCTTCGTGGGCAGGTCGTCGCCGCGGCCGAGCTGCGCCACGCCATCGCGCAGCATGAGGGCGCAGTAGGGGCACGCCGTGGCGATCGTCGCGGGGCTGCGTTCGAGCGCCTGTTCCGCGCGCAGCACGTTGATGCGCTTGCCGGTGTGCTCTTCCATCCACATGCGCCCGCCGCCGGCCCCGCAGCACATCGCCTTGTCGCGGGCCAGCGCGAATTCCGGCGGCGTATCGCGCGAGATGGCGGCCAGCACGCGGCGCGGCGCCTCGTACTCGCCGTTGTGGCGCGCGAGGTAGCAGGGCTCGTGGTAGAGCACGCCGGCGAAGGCGCGCCGCGGCGCGATGCGCCCGTCGCGGATCAACCGGTCGATGAGCTGCGTGTGGTGGAGCACCTCGAAGTGCCCGCCGAACTCCGGATACTCGTTGGCGAGCGAGTTGTAGGCGTGCGGATCGCAGGTGACGATGCGCTTCACGCCGAGGCCGTCGAGCGTTTCCACCAGCGCCCGGGCCAGCGACTGGAACAGCATCTCGTTGCCGGCGCGGCGCACGCACTCGCCGGTGGAGCCCTCGCGCGCGCCCAGGATCGCGAAGCGCAGGCCCGCCTTCCGCAGGATCTGCACGAAGGCCCTGGCCGTCTTCTGCGCGCGCGCGTCGAACGACTGCGCCGAGCCCACGTAGAAGAGCCAGTCGATGTCCTTCGCCTGCTCCGCGCTTTCGAGCAACGGCACGCCCTGCTCCTTCGCCCAGTCGCCGCGCGTGTCCGCCGGCAGGCCCCACGGGTTCGACTGGCTCTCGTAGGCGTCGAACACCGCCTTCAGCTCCGGCGGGAAGGCCCCTTCCATCATCACCTGGTGCTGGCGCAGGCGGTAGAAGCGCCCGAGGTGCTCGAGGCCGATCGGGCAGGAGCGCTCGCAGTAGCCGCAGGTCGTGCAGGCCCAGAGCGTCTCCTCCCTGATCACCTCGCCGACGAGCGGGGGAAGCCCTTCGCCCTTGCCCGCGACGATGGCGTCGCGATGCTCCAGCAGGTGGTGCTTGAGGGAATCGTTGACCCACTTCATGGCGAGCGGCTTGCCGGTGAGGAACGTGGGGCAGGAATCCTTGCAGCGGCCGCACTCGGTGCAGGTGAAGGGGTCGAAGGCCTCCTTCCAGAGGAGGTCCGCGGCCGTCCTGGCCCCGACTTTCATGTCCTCTCCCGCGTCGTCGGCCATGATCGCTTCGAGATCGACCGACGGCACGCGATTCACCGGCGTGTCGCGCGCGAGGAAAAGCGCCGGGAGCGCCGTCACGACGTGGAAGTGCTCGCCCAGCGGCAGGATCACGAGGAAGGAGAACACCGTGATCATCTGCACCCAGTAGCTCGCCTGCAGTCCGAAAGCCAGTGCGGCGGGCGACACCCCGCCGAAGCGCGTGGCGACGGCCGCGCCCACCGGCGCGAAGGCGCGCTCGTGCGCGATGCCCGCGTCGGCCGCGTAGACCACGAAGCGAATGCCGTCGAAAAGGAAGTCGGAGACCACGATCACGACGATCAGCGAGAGGATCAGGATCGCCTCGCGGTTGGGCTCCAGGCGCCGCGGCTTCAGCACGAAGCGCCGCCAGAACGCATAGGCCACCGCCACCAGCACCGCGACCTCGACGAAGTCCTTGAACGCCGCGTAGGCGGCACCGGCCGCGCCGGGGATGATGGCGAGCGCGTCGTAACCGATGACGATGAGATGGAGCTTGCGCACGAGGAGCGCGCAGAACCCGAGGAAGATCGCCGCGTGCATGAGGCCGGGCTTCCACTCCCCGGCCACCATGCGCGACTGCGCGAAGCCCATCGTCGCCACGCGCGCCAGGCGTTCGCCGGGCCGGTCCCAGCGCACCTCCGGCTGCAGGGCGCGGAAGATGGCGATCTTGCGCCAGGCCAGCACGGCGAAGCCGCCAAAGCCCGCTATCATTAGCGCCGTCATTGCCCAGGGTCCCATCGCTTCTCCACCGTGTCCCGCCGCGGGGACGAACGCCCTACCCGACTTGGGGGGCCCGCCCGCAGGCTGTCGCCCCCACCATTCACGTTCCCGACATTAGAGAGAGCGCCGCACCCGCCCATCATGAGCGAAATCAAGGTTCCGTCTGGCCGCCGGAGGCCCGCATGACCCGGGAATCGATGGATTACGACGTCGTGGTCGTCGGCGGCGGCCCCGCCGGGCTCGCGACGGCCATCCGCCTGAAGCAGCTTGCCGCCGCGCAGGGGGCGGAGGTCTCGGTGTGCCTGCTCGAGAAGGGCTCCGAGATCGGCGCCCACATCCTCTCCGGCGCCGTGATCGACCCGAAGGCGCTGGCCGAGCTCTTCCCCGACTGGAAGGAACAAGGGGCACCGCTCAACCAGCCGGTGACCGAGGACCGCTTCCTCTTCCTCACCGAGACGGGAGCGACACGCGTGCCCGAGTGGCTGCTGCCTTCCTGCTTCAGGAACCACGGCTATTACTGCGCGAGCCTGGGCAGCCTCTGCCGCTGGCTGGGCGCGCAGGCCGAGGCGCTGGGCGTGGAGATCTACCCCGGCTTCGCGGCGGCCGAGGTGCTCTTCGACGGCGAGGGGCGCGTGACCGGCGTGGCCACGGGCGCTGCCGGCATCGGCAAGAACGGCGAACGGACCGCCCGCTACGCCGAGGGCATGGAGCTGCATGCGAAGTACACGGTCTTCGCGGAAGGCTGCCGCGGCCATCTCGGCAAGGCGCTGCAGGAGCGCTTTCACTTGCGCGAGGGACGCGACCCGGCCGTCTACGGCCTCGGTCTCAAGGAACTGTGGGAGGTGGATCCCGCGAAGCACCAACCCGGGCTGGTGATCCACGGCGCCGGCTGGCCGCTCGCGAACGACACCTATGGCGGCTCGTGGATGTACCACCTCGAGGAAAATCTCGTCTCCGTGGGCCTCGTGGTCGGGCTGGGCTACGCCAACCCCTACCTCTCGCCGTTCGAGGAAATGCAGCGCTTCAAGACGCACCCGGCCATCCGCGGCTACCTGGAAGGCGGTCGCCGCCTGGCGTACGGTGCGCGCGCGATCAACGCCGGGGGACTGCAGGCGCTGCCGAAGCTGGTCTTTCCCGGCGGCCTGCTGGCGGGCGACGAGGCCGGATTCCTCAATGCCGCCCGCGTGAAAGGCAGCCACGCGGCCAGCAAGTCGGGAATGCTGGCAGCCGAGGCGGCCTTCGACGCCCTCGCGGCGGGACGCTCGCACGACGAGCTTTCCGCCTTTCCGGAGGCCTTCGCGAAGAGCTGGCTGCACGAGGAACTGCACCGCGCGCGCAACTTCAAGCCGCTGATGTCGCGCGGGCTGGTCGCCGGCTCCCTCCTCGTCGGCATCGACCAGGTCCTCTTCGCCGGCAAGGCCCCTTGGACGCTGCACCACCCGGGACCGGACCACGAGCAATTGCGCCCGAAAGGCGAGTGCGAGCCGATCGCCTACCCGAGGCCCGACGGCGTGCTCACCTTCGACCGGCTTTCCTCGGTGTTCGTCGCCAACGTCTCGCACGAGGAGGACCAGCCGGCGCACCTCACGCTGAAGGACGCGGCGGTTCCCGTCGCCGTCAACCTGGCCCGCTACGATTCCCCGGAAACGCGCTACTGTCCCGCGGGCGTTTACGAGATCGTCGCGGACGGGCAGAATCCCCGCTTGCAGATCAATGCGCAGAACTGCGTGCACTGCAAGAGCTGCGACATCAAGGACCCGACCCAGAACATCCACTGGGTCGTGCCCGAAGGCGGCGGCGGACCGAACTACCCGAAC
>CAZOIB010000108.1:0-5836 GCA_964579785.1 uncultured Lysobacter sp.
ATCATGCCCAGCAAGCCACCCATCGTGTTCCCTCAGGAGCAGCGCCTGCTCACCGCCTTCGGTGAGCGTTTGCGGCTGGCCCGGCTACGCCGGAAGCTGACCGCAACCACGGTGGCGCAGCGCGCGGGCATCTCGCGAACCTCCCTGTACAAGGCGGAAACTGGCGACCCTGGCGCGACCCTCGGCACATACCTGCGAATCCTGGCAGTGCTGGGCCTGGAGTCCGAAATCAACGCGCTGGCCGCCGACGACAAGGTGGGGCGAAAGCTCCAGGACCTGGCGCTGGAGCCTGAAAGGCGGTCACGGTCGAGACGATGAGCCGCGCCAACAACCTCGAGGTCTGGCTCGACTGCGACCTGGCGCCAGCATGCCGCGTCGGCACGCTGGCTCATGACCGCGGGCAAGTCCGCTTCCACTACGACCGCGAGTGGTTGAAGGGCGCGCGCGCATTCGCGATCGACCCCGACCTCTCGCTCGGAGACCAGCCGTTCTACCCCAAGCCGGAGCTTGGCAACTTCGGGATCTTCCTCGACTCCTCCCCGGACCGCTGGGGCCAGATGCTCATGAAGCGTCGCGAGGCGTTGCAGGCGAAGGACGAGGGTCGGGTCCCGCACACGCTTCATGCCTGGGACTACCTCATCGGCGTCCAGGACTTCACGCGCCAGGGCGCCCTGCGATTCCGCCTGGAAGGTACGGAGCAGTTCCTGGGCGCCGAGAAACTCGCCGCACCGCCGGTGACGAGCCTGCGCGAGCTCGAGGTCGTCGCCACGCAACTCACAAGCAAGCGCATCGACGACCTCGACGCGCTGCGCAAGTGGCTGGCGGTGCTGGTCGCTCCGGGCGCCTCCCTGGGTGGTGCACGCCCGAAGGCGAATTTCGTCGAGAAGGATGGCTCGCTCTGGATCGGGAAGTTCCCGGCGCACGACGACGACCGCGACATCTGCGCCTGGGAATTCGTCGTCCACACGATGGCCAAAGAGGCCGGCGTGGACGTGCCTGAGGCTCGTCTCGTGCGGCTGAACAGCGAATTCCGAACCTTCTGCGTGAAGCGCTTCGACCGCACGGAAGGAAAGCGACGCTTCTACGCCTCGGCGATGACCCTGCTGCGGCGCGAACAGAGCGAAGGCGCAAGCTACCTGGAGCTCGCCCAGTTCCTGCGCGCACGCGGCGACCCCAGGCATGTCGATGCCGACCTCGAGCAGTTGTTCCGCCGCGTGGCCTTCAACGTCGCTGTCGGCAACCGCGACGATCACCTGCGCAACCATGGCTTCCTGCTCGACGAGAACGGCTGGCGCCTTGCGCCGGCCTTTGACGTCAACCCCAACATCGACAAGGCAGAGCACGTGCTGAACATCGACGACCTGGACAATCGCGCGAGCCTCGACACGGTGCTGGCCACTTTCGAGTTCCACGGGCTCGACGAGGGAAAGGCGCGCGACATCCTGGAGAAGGTGGCCGACGTCGTGGATCACTGGCGGAATGCCGCGCGCAAAGCTGGCATCTCCGGCGCCGACATCGACATCACTGCCGGCGCATTCTCCGCCCACGACGAGTACCGCTCCGGCGCTGGCAGATCGAGCTGATTAACCACGCCCCCTGGCGAAGGTGGCGAGGGTCAATGAGTGCGCGGCTCCGTTCCGTCTTCGCGCTCCAGACCCGCCTCCTCGGCTTCCACGTCGGCCAAATGGCCCAAGTGCAACTCCAGGCGTCCCACCACGTCGGCGATGCCTGCCGGTCCGGCCCAGGTTCCCAGCACCGCGAGTTCCCAGGCGAGGACATCCACGTAGGCATCCACCACTTTCGCGCGTATCGCATCGGACAGCATCTGCTCGAACGTGAGGAGGCAGGCCCCCACGAACCGGCTTCGCGCGTCGGCGGGCTCGCGACCGAGACCGCGCTTGCCCTCGATGAGGGAGGCCATCGCCTTCCTGAACCGTGCTTTCGGATCGTCCATGGCCGCTCCTCCCGGATCGCCGGCCCCTCGGCAGGGCTGCGGCATCGGGAACGGCCCATTCAATAGCAGCGGTCCTGCCTCCCGCGCGAGCCGAAATCCGATGCGGGACATCGAGGAATTTCGGCCGTCGCGTGCCTTCTCGAGCCTTCCGGGCAGCCTCTCCCATCGGACCGCCGGGCCGATTCCCTTTCCCGCGAGATAATGCGCCCATGCGCCACGCCCGTTTCCTGCCCCCATTCGCACTGGCCGGGGCCCTGCTCGCGGCGGCCGCCCCCGCGAAGGCAGCCGACCCGAACAAGGTCTTCCGCTACGCCTTTCCCATCGCCGAAACCTCCCTCGACCCGGCGAAGGGAATCGACCTCTACTCGAACACCCTCACCTCGGCCATCTTCGACGTGCCGCTCAAGTACGACTACCTGGCGCGGCCGGTCCGGCTCAAGCCGAACACGCTCGCGGCGCTGCCGGAGATCAGCGCCGACGGGCTGACCTACACGCTGCGAGTGAAGCCGGGCATCCACTTCGACAACCACCCCGCGTTCAAGGGCATGAAGCGCGAGCTGGTCGCCGAGGACTATGTCTATTCCATGAAGCGGCTGCTCGACCCGAAACTCGCCGCGCAGATGCTCTCGCAGCTCGAGGGCCACGTCGTCGGCGTCGACGAGGCGCTGGCAAAGGCGCGCAAGGCGAACCGGTTCGACTACGACGCGCCCATCGAGGGGCTGCGGGCACTGGACCGTTACACCTTCCGGATCCAGCTCGCCAGGCCCTACTACAACTTCATCTACAACTTCGCCGACTGCCGCGTCACCTGCGCCGTGGCCCGGGAGGTGGTCGAGCACCACGGCGAGGATGTCGGCGCGCATCCGGTGGGCACCGGTCCCTACCGGCTCGCGTTCTGGAAGCGCTCCTCGAAGCTGGTCTTCGAGCCCAACCCGAACTACCGCGAGGACTACTTCGACGGCGAGCCCGCGCCGGACGATGCCGAGGGCCAGGCCATCCTCGCCGCGCAGCGCGGCAAGCGCCTGCCGATCGTGGGAAAAGTGGAGGTGTACATCGTCGAGGAGACGCAGCCGCGCTGGCTCGCCTTCCTCAACGATGAGTTCGACCTCGCCTACGAAGTCTCCGCCGACTACGCCAACATCGCCTTTCCGGGCAATCGCCTCGCCGCGAACCTGCAGCGGCGCGGGTTCCGCATGGCGCAGGAGCCGGGACTGGACGTCACCTTCGCCTTCTTCAACATGGAGCATCCCGTCGTCGGCGGCTACACGGCGGAGAAGGTGGCGCTGCGCCGCGCCCTCTCGCTCGGCTACAACACCCGGGACGAGATCGCCATCGTGTGGAAGAACCAGGCGATCCGGGCGCACGCCCCTTACAGCCCCGGCGTGGCCGGGTACGACCCGGGATTCCGCACCTCCATCAGCGAGTACAGCGTGGCGAAGGCGCGCGCGCTGCTCGACCTGTACGGCTATGTCGACCGCGACGGCGACGGCTACCGCGAGTCGCCGGATGGGCGCCCGCTCGCGATCGAGATGGCATCGACGCCCAGCCTGCGCGACCAGAACTTCGACGAGTTGTGGAAGCGCTGCATGGACGACATCGGCGTGCGCATGAGCTTCCGCAAGGCGAAATGGCCCGACCTGCTCAAGGAGGCCTACGCCGGCAAGCTGATGATGTGGAAGCTGGGCGGGGCGGCGGCGGCACCCGACGCGGATACCTGGCTCGCGTCGCTGTACGGGCCGAACGCGGGCCTGCGGGGCAACATCGCGCGGTTCCGCCTCGAGGCCTACGACCAGCTCTACGAGCGCGCCCGCGCCCTGCCCGACAGCCCCGAGCGCACCGGGCTCTACCAGGAGATGGCGCGGCTCGTCGCAGTGTATGCGCCGTGGAAGGTCAACACGCACCGCATCCTGACGGACCTGTGGCACCCGTGGCTGATCGGTTTCCGGCGCCAGCCGGTACAGAGCGACAGCTTCTGGAAGTACCTCGACATCGACGCGGCTTCGAGCCCCGCCGGCAGACACTGAACCCGGAGACACGGCCATGGATCCCATCGCCCACCTCGTCCTCGCCACCCTCGTCTTCCTGGCGACCCACTTCGTGACCAGCACCCCGGTGCGGAGCTCTCTCGTGGAGGCGATCGGCGAGAAGGCCTACATCGGCACGTATTCGGCGGTTTCCTTCATCACCATCGGCTGGATGGCGTGGGCCTACCTGCGCGCGCCGTACCAGCCGCTGTGGCAGATTCCCGGCGTGAAGCTCTGGCCCCTGGTGGTGATGCCCTTCTCCCTCATCCTCATCGCGGCGGGGGTGATGACGAAGAACCCGTCGGCGGTGGCGCAGGCGGCGGCGCTCAAGTCGGGCGAGCCGGCCCGCGGCATCCTGCGCATCACGCGCCATCCGGTCATGTGGGGCATCGCGTTGTGGGCCGCCGTCCACCTCGTCGCCCGGGGCGACCTCGCGTCGCTGGTCTTCTTCGGCGGCTTCCTGATCCTGGCGCTGGCCGGCACGGCGCTCATCGACGCCCGCAAGGCCGACCAGCTCGGTGAGGAATGGGCGCGTTTCGCCGCCGTCACCTCCAACGTGCCCTTTTCGGCCATCGTCGAGGGCCGCAACCGCTTTTCCGCTGCCGAGATCGGCGTCCGGCGAACCAGCATCGGGCTGGCGCTCTATATCCTCGTCCTGGCGATCCACCCCTGGCTCTTCGGCGCCCGGCCCTGGTGACCTGGCCTGCCGGTACCAGGTACATGTACCTGGTACCGTGGCAGAAGCCGTAATTCGCGTACAATGCTGGTCCAAGGTTTCCGAGGCGCTTCAACCGGTTAGCGCTTCCAGCCCCTCCGCCAGCCCAAGTGGCGCGGATTCCCAACGCAGCACCATTTGGTCAGCCTGAACCGGTCGGAAGGCGCACAGCCTTTCCAGGCCGGACATTCAGGAGAACTGCCATCAGTCAGGCTTTCGAAAGTCTCGGGCTACTGCCCGAGCTGCTCCGCGCGGTTGCGGAGCAAGGCTATACCGAACCCACCCCCATCCAGTCGCAGGCCATTCCCGTCGTGCTTTCCGGACGTGACCTGCTCGGCGCCGCCCAGACGGGCACCGGCAAGACCGCCGGCTTCACGCCCCCCCTGCTGCAGCGGCTCGCCCCCTACGCGAGCAAGAGCTTCTCGCCCGCGCTGCACCCGGTGCGCTGCCTCATCCTCACGCCCACGCGCGAGCTCGCCATTCAGGTCTACGAAAGCGTCAAGACCTACGGCAAGCACATCGCCCTCAAGCCCTATGTGGTCTACGGCGGCGTGAACATCAATCCGCAGATCGCGGAGATGCGCAAGGGCGTGGAGATCCTCGTCGCCACCCCGGGACGTCTCCTCGACCTCATCGGCCAGAAGGCCGTGGACCTGCGCCAGGTGCAGATCCTGGTGCTCGACGAAGCCGACCGCATGCTCGACATGGGCTTCATCCCGGACATCAAGCGCATCATCAACATGATCCCGGGCTCGCGCCAGACGCTGCTCTTCTCGGCGACGTTCTCGGACGAGATCCGCAAGCTTTCCGCGCAGTTCCTGAAGGACCCGGCCACGGTCGAAGTGGCGCGCCGCAACACGCCCGCCGAGCTCGTGACGCAGTGGGCGCATTTCATCGATTCGAAGAGGAAGCGCGAGCTCCTCTCGCACCTCGTCAAGACCAACAACTGGGAACAGGTGCTCGTCTTCTGCAAGACCAAGCACGGCGCCAATCGCCTCGCCTACCAGCTGGAGAAGGACGGCATCAACGCCGCCGCCATCCACGGCAACAAGAGCCAGAACGCGCGCATCGAGGCGCTCGAGAGCTTCAAGGACAACAAGGTGCGCGTGCTGGTGGCCACCGACATCGCCGCCCGCGGCCTCG
>CAZOIB010000109.1:0-1791 GCA_964579785.1 uncultured Lysobacter sp.
GAGAAGTAGGGATCGAGCACCAGGCCGGTGCGTTCGCGGACCAGGCTCTCGGCGCCGACCTCCTTGAGTTCCGCGCAGACGCCGGCGGTGCGCCGGTCCTGCCAGACGATCGCCGGATGGATGGCCTGGCCGGTCTGCCGGTCCCAGACCACGGTGGTCTCTCGCTGGTTGGCGATGCCGCAGCCGACGATGTCCTCCGGCTTCAGGCCCGAGGAGCGCAGCGCCTCGCGCGCCACCTCGCGCTGCGAGCGCCAGATCTCGTCCGGATCGTGCTCGACCCAGCCCGGCTGCGGGTAGTGCTGGCGGAATTCGCGCTGCGCCGAGGCGACCGGGCGGCCGGTCTCGTCGAAGATGATCGCTCGCGAGCTGGTCGTGCCCTGGTCGAGGGCGATCACGTGGCGCATGGGGGTGATTCTAGCAAGCCGACGGTGCTAAACTCGCCGCTCCAAGCGAAGGGGAAGGTCGCGTGAAAATCCACGAATACCAGGGCAAGGAACTGTTCCGCAAATACGGGGTGGTGACGCCCCGGGGCCTGCCGTGCTTCAGCGTCGACGAGGCCGTCGAGGCGGCGAAGAAGCTGGGCGGCAGCGTCTGGGTGGTCAAGGCCCAGATCCACGCCGGCGGCCGCGGCAAGGGCGGCGGCGTCAAGGTGGCGAAGTCGCTGGACGAGGTGCGCCAGCGCGCCAGCGAGATCCTCGGCATGCAGCTGGTCACGCACCAGACCGGCCCCGGCGGCCAGAAGGTGCGCCGGCTCCTCGTCGAGGAAGGCGCCGACATTCGCAAGGAACTCTACGTCGGCATGGTGGTGGACCGCGTGACGCAGCGCGTCGTGCTGATGGCCTCCAGCGAAGGCGGCATGGACATCGAGGAAGTCGCCGCGCACACCCCCGAGAAGATCCACAAGGTGTCGATCGACCCCACGGCGGGCCTGTCGGACGCCGAGGCCGGCGAGGTGGCGCTGAAGATCGGCGTGCCGGAATCCTCCAAGGCCCAGGCGGTGAAGCTGCTGCAGGCGCTCTACCGCTGCTTCTGGGACACGGACGCCTCGCTCGCCGAGGTCAACCCGATGATCCTCACCGGCGACGGCCGCGTGGTCGCCCTGGACGCCAAGCTCAACTTCGACGACAACGCCATGTTCCGCCACCCGGAGATCGTGGCGATGCGCGACCTCGACGAGGAAGACCCGTTCGAGATCGAGGCGCAGAAGTACGACCTCAACTACATCTCGCTCGACGGCTCGATCGGCTGCATGGTGAACGGCGCCGGCCTCGCCATGGCGACGATGGACACGATCAAGCTGTTCGGCGGCTCGCCGGCGAACTTCCTCGACGTGGGCGGCGGCGCCACCGCCGAGAAGGTCACCGCGGCCTTCAAGATCATGCTGTCCAACAAGAAGGTCAAGGCGATCCTCGTCAACATCTTCGGCGGCATCATGAAGTGCGACACCATCGCCACCGGCGTGGTGACGGCGGCGTTCAAGATCATCACCGCCGATCCGAACGTGAAGGGCATCCTGGTCAACATTTTCGGCGGCATCATGAAGTGCGACGTGATCGCACGCGGCGTGATCGCGGCGGTGAAGGCGGTCGGGCTGAAGGTGCCGCTGGTCGTGCGCCTGGAAGGCACGAACGTCGACGCCGGCAAGAAGATCATCCGCGAAAGCGGCCTCGACGTGATCGCGGCAGATGATCTTGAAGACGCTGCGCGCAAGATCGTCAAAGCGGTGAAGGGCTAGCGCTCGCCGTTCAGGGATAGTCGTTTGCGCTGATTGCGGTCAGCGCGTGTCATTAC
>CAZOIB010000110.1:0-2602 GCA_964579785.1 uncultured Lysobacter sp.
TCCGCCAGCGCGGTGAGGCCGCCGAAGCGCTTGGTGACGCGCTCGATCTCGAGGAGCGCTGCGGCACCTGCGCGCTCACTCATCCTCGTCCCCGCGCCCGGTGGCGAGCTCGCGCTTGCGCACCGCCGAGGGCAGGAGCCCCGCGGGGCGGAAGAGCATCATCACCACCATCGCCAGCCCGAAGAGGAGCATGCGGATCACCTCCGGGTCGATGAGCGAGCGGCCGAAGAGCATGCGCTGCGCCGGCTCCACCGTGTAGCGCAGGATCTCCGGCACGAAGGAGAGCAGGACCGCGCCGATGATCACCCCCCAGATGTTGCCCATGCCGCCCAGCACCACCATGGAGAGCACCATCACGCTCTCGGTGAGGATGAAGCTCTCCGGGCTGATGAAGCCCTGGATGGCGGAGAACATGCCCCCGGCGATGCCGCCGAAGGAGGCGCCCATGGCGAAGGCGAGGAGCTTCATGCGCACGGTGTTGATGCCCATGGCGCGCGCGGCCATCTCGTCCTCGCGGATGGCTTCCCAGGCGCGGCCGATGCGCGAGTCCTGCAGGCGCAGGTTGACGACGATCACCACCAGCAGCACCGCGAGGAGGAAGTAGTAGTACTTGATCGTCCCGGACAGCGCGTACTCGCCGATGCGCGTGGCCGAGGAGAAGTCCAGGCCCATGAAGCGGATCGGGTCGATCGTCGCGATGCCCTTCGGGCCGTTGGTGAGGTTGAAGGGCTCGGAGAGGTTGTTGAGAAAGATGCGGATGATCTCGCCGAACCCGAGCGTGACGATGGCGAGGTAGTCGCCGCGCAGCTTCAGCGTCGGCGTGCCGAGCAATACGCCGAAGAAGCAGGCGACCGCCGCCCCGATGGGCAGGATCGCCCACCACGGCAGGTGCAGGCCGAAGTGCGGCGAGGCGAGCAGCGCGTAGACATAGGCGCCGACGGCGTAGAAGGCGATGTAGCCCAGGTCGAGGAGCCCGGCGAAGCCGACCACGATGTTGAGGCCCAGGGAGAGCAGCACGAACAGGATCGCCAGGTTCGTGATGCGAACCCATGCTGTGCCAGCAATCGCGAGCGCGAACGGCAGGGCGAGGAGGGCGATCGCGATGAGGGCGAGGCCCGCCCATTTGAGGCGGGGGTCGGCGCGGACTGGGGACGATGTGCCCATGGTCACAAAAATCTTTGGAAACGCCGATGAACGCCGATGCCCCGCCGATGGCCGCCGATGATCAGAAGTTCCGGACGATGCGCTTCAGTTCCAGGCGGGGCCGGCCGAAGTTCAGTAGCAGGCAGATTCGAAGACCCGTTGCCCGAAGGTAGTTGGCGCACTGCGAGTAATGCGATCGATCCAGGCCTTCCGACGCCTTGATCTCGAGTACGATTGCGCGCCCGACGAGAATGTCCGTGATGTAGTCGCCGACGATCTCCCCGTCGTACCAGACCTGTACCGGGCGTTGCTGCTCGACATGCAGCCCTGCCTTCCGGAGTTCGTGGACCAACGAATTCTCGTAGACCTTCTCCAGAAATCCCTGACCCAAGGTCGAGCTGACCCGAAACGCCGCTCCGATGATCCTCCTCGACAAGGAATCCAATTCCTCTCTTGATAAATCGGCGGCCATCGGCGGGGCATCGGCGTTCATCGGCGTTTCCAAAGACTTTCGGTTGGATAACTCGATAACGCATGACTAGGCCCGGTCGCCGACACGCTCGCCCAGCAGCCCCGACGGACGGAACACCAGCACGAGGATCAGGACGATGAACGCGTAGACATCCTTGTAGTTGCTGCCGAAGAGGCTCGACTCCGGGCTCGCCGCGCAGACTTCCGCGAAGCCGGGCAGGAACCGGTCGAGCAGGCACACGTTGGTGAAGTCGCCCACGTAGCCCGCTCCCAGCGACTCGATGAGCCCCATCAGTATTCCGCCCAGCACCGCGCCGGCCAGGTTGCCGATGCCGCCCAGCACCGCCGCGCTGAAGGCCTTCAGTCCCAGCAGGAACCCCATCTGGTAGTGCGCGATGCCGTAGTAGCTGCCGACCATCACGCCGGCGACCGATCCCAGTGCCGCGCCGATGACGAAGGTGGCCGAGATGACGCGGTCGATGTCGATGCCCATGAGTCCCGCCACCTGCGGGTTCCGCGAGGTGGCGCGCATGGCGATGCCGAGCCGGGTGCGGTACACCAGCGCGAGGAGGCCGGCCATCATCGCGATGGAAGTGACGATGATGGCGATCTGCACGTTGGAGATCGCGGCACTCGTCTCCGAGCTTCCGAAGTGGAAGAGCCGCAGTTCGATGATCTGCGGGAAGGCGATGATGTTGCGGCTCCACACCAGGAGCGCCAGGTGCTGCAGCACGATCGAGACGCCGATGGCGGTGATGAGCGGGGCCAGGCGCGGCGCGTTGCGCAGCGGCCGGTAGGCGGCCCGTTCCACCACGTAGCCCACGGCCATGCAGGCGGGCACCGACACGAGGATGCCGGCGGCGACGATCACCAGCGGGGGCAGGCCCGAGGGCGCGAGCGCCACGATCACCGAGAAGGCGACCATGCAGCCGATCATCACCACCTCGCCGTGCGCGAAGTTGATGAGCTGCACGATGCCGTAGACCAT
>CAZOIB010000111.1:0-2359 GCA_964579785.1 uncultured Lysobacter sp.
ACCCGCCGCACCGGGAAAAGCGGAAACACCGACTCGAACCCCTCGCGGCCGGCGATCACATTCCCGTCCAGGCCAATTACATCGCAGCCGGTGATGGACCAGCGGGTACCGCACTGCTCCAGGGCGGCGAGCTGTGCCTCCAGCTTCCGTGGCCTCCACAGGTCGTCCGAATCGACGAAGGCGAGCCATTCGGAGGTGGCGAGGCGCGCGCCACGGTTCCGCGCCGCCGATACTCCCGCATTCTCCTGGCGCACGTAGCGCACGGCAGGGCCGAATCCGGCGACGACGGCTTCCGTGTCATCGGAGGAACCATCGTCCACCACCAGCACCTCACGCGCCGGCCGGGACTGGGCGAGCACCGAACGCAGCGTCTCGCCGATCCACGCGGCGCGATTGTAGGTCGGGACGATCACCGATACGGAGGCGGTGTCCATCAGCCGATGAACCAGTGCAGGGACTCGTGCAGGAACGGAGCGGGATCGTCGAGGCGCAGGACCTCGAAGCGATCGCCCGCGCGGAAGACGTTCATGAACTCGGCGAGCGCCATGAGCCGCCCCGGCGAACCGGCCGGCAGCCCGAGCTCCGCGTCGGAGTGCCGCAACCGGCTCAGCAGCTGGTCCACGTCGCCCCATCCCCATCGCAGGCGGGTGCCCACCTGGTACGGGGGCGGATGGGCCGGCGTACGTCCCTCGGCGCATTCGAGCAGGAGCCGGGGAAAGTCCACGCCCGCATCCACGGCGAGCTGGAGCGAGCCCCAGAAGCGACCGTTGATCTCCATCAGCATGGGAATTCCGGTGCGCTCATCGACCTTGTACTCCACCATCGCCACACCCTGCCAGCCGAAGTGGTCCAGCAGCTGGCGCGACCGCTCGACCAGGGCGGGATCGGCGGCGATGCTCTCGCGATAGACGCTGACGCCGCCCGAGGGTGGCTTCTCGCGCAGCCGGCGATGGGCGAAGGTGGCGCGCACGACACCGTCCCACACAAGGAGGAAGATCCCGACGCCGGGGCCGACCACGCGCTCCTGCAGGAGCAGCGGAAAGGCGGCCGCCGGCAACGCGTCGATGACGCGCTGCAACTCGGCGGGCGTGGCGGCGTGGTGCACCCTGAGCTTCTGCCGTCCATCGGGCGCGTCCGCGACCGAGCGCGCGGGCTTGGCGACGACCGGAAAGCGGAGCTCGTCGAACGACGGTGCGAGCCCGGGTGCTGCGATGATCACCTGGCGCGGCACCCCGATACCAAAGGCGGGTGCCGCCTCGAGCACCCGCCGCTTGTCGCAGATCGCGCGCACCACCTCGATGTCCGGCCACGGGATCGCGCCCGGAGGCAGCCGGTCGCGCCAGGGGAGCAGCGCGAGCAGGGAGGCCTCGCCCACCGGAATGACGTAACGCGCGGATTCGCGGGTGGCGAGTGCAGCAATCTTTTCCGCGAACGCATCCGGCGCGCGAAGCGGGTCGGGAAGCTGCTCGGATCGGGAGGCGAGGCGCGACCGGCCGGCCAGCGACGTCCGCCGGGCCCCGCATGCGATGATCCGCCAGCCCGCGCGGCCCAGGGAACGCGTGATCGCCAGCGCCGCGCGCTCATCGGCGTCGGTGACGATGACGGTGCCGTTCACCACGAGCTGAGGTCGCCGGGCTTGAGCCGCGCGGTGGGAAGCATGACGAGCGGCCGCGGATACCGCGCCTGCCCCGGAAGCAGCGGCACCGGTTCCGCGATGGTCGCAGCCTCTTCGCGCAGGCCGGCCCCGGCGAGGGCCGCCGCGTGAATTTCCATGCGCTGTTCCTTCACCCGGCGCGTGACTGCCGCCATGAGCGCCGCGACGAAGGCGCCGAGCACGTAGTAGGGCTCGAGCCACGCGAAGTTGAGGAAGAAGCAGGTGGCCGTAAACCCGATCAGCGCCACCGCCATGTAGGGGCAGGCCAGGCGGAGGAAGCGCTCCTCGCGGGTGCCGCGGCGCCAGCGGTACGGCAGCCGGCGCCCCAGTCGAACCAGCGAGACGATGCCGAAGAGCGGAATCGAGGCCCACAGGATGAGGCCGGGAATTCCCAGTTCGGCGCCGGCCTGCACGAACGAGTTGTGCGGCGGCAGGCAGCGGATGCCGTATCCGGCGGGCGTGTTGCGCGCCTTCTCGGAGATGCTGCACTCCGCCTTCTCGAAGTTGCCGATGCCAAGCCCGAAGATGGGACGCGAGAGCATGTACCCGATGCCACGCTTGGCGACTTCCTTGCGGCCGTCCTTCGACGTGTAGTTGTAGTCCTGCTTCGGGCTCAGGATGCTCTCCATCTGGCGCCAGTAGCCCTGCGGAGCCCAGATGGCCAGCCCGACCGCCACCACCGCGATGGTGCCGAGGCGCTTGCCG